>WLPB01000056.1 GCA_009698975.1 Actinomycetota bacterium
CTGCTCGTTCATATCGCCTGCCTTCTCTCAAGTCTCCTAATGTCATTACTTTTCGCTACTTTGCCACTTTTCGCAAGAGGGTTAACTTAGGTTGAAAGAGTGGGCCCAGACGGGCTCGAACCGTCGACCCACGGATTAAAAGTCCGTTGCTCTACCGACTGAGCTATAGGCCCCAATACTTAACTTCACACAAAGGCGAGGGCAAGCTGCGCAATCTTAAGGCATCTCAGCCCCTGCTTTACGCCAAAATCTGAGAGACTGTCCGTTATGAGCCTAGATACTTCAAATCCATTTGCCCTGCGAAGCACCCTCGAATACGAGCTTCCTCCCTTTGCTCGAATCACTGAGGATCACTACCTGCCAGCCTTCTATGCAGGATGCGAAGAGCAAATTGCTGAAGTAGAGGCAATCCTGGCTTCAGGAGAGGCAACATTTGAGAACACGCTTGTTGCGCTCGAGAAGAGTGGTCAGTTGTTGATGCGAGTACTCAATGTTTTTTACAACAAGTCATCGAGTGATACCACTGATCGTCTTGATGTTATTGAGGAAGAGCTTGCTCCAAAGTTATCTGCTCACATGGATGCCATTAGATTAAATCCGGCGCTCTTCGGTCGCATAAAGACTCTCTTCGAAAATCGCGAACAGCTTGGACTCAGCGCTGAAGATCTCAATCTAGTCGAGAAGTATCACATTGACTTTGTACATGCCGGCGCTCACCTGACAGAGTCACAGCGTGCTGAGCTGATGGTTCTTAACGAAGAGCTTTCGAAGCTGCAAACCCAATTTTCAAAGAGCGTTCTAGCTGATACAAATGATTTAGCAGTCATCGTTGATGATGTGGCAGAGCTCGATGGACTTACGGAAAACCAGATAGCAGCGTGCGCGTCAGCTGCAAAAGATCGCGGTCTTGATGGGAAGTACTTAGTTGGTGCGGTTAACTTTAGTGGAAACCCACTCTTGTCATCGCTTACTAATCGTGATCTGCGAAAGCGAATTATGCAAAACTCACTTCTGAAGGCAAATCGCGATAACGGTAACGATACAAAGAAGATTCTTATCGCGATGGCAGCTTTACGTGCTAAGCGCGCAAAAATCTTTGGTGTACAAAGCCATGCCGAATGGGTACTTGAGACAAATACAGCTAAGCATCCAAAGAATGTCCATGCGATGCTCCGCCAAATTGCACCTGCTGCAGTACGCAATGCAAAGGCTGAGGCTGCGGACTTGCAGAAAATGATTGGCGATGAATTTGAGCTCGAAGCGTGGGACTGGGATTTCTATACTGAGAAAGTACGCCTAGATAAGTACGCCATTGATACAGCGGCAATGCGACCTTACTTTGAACTCGAGCGAGTTCTTCGTGATGGCATCTTCTTTGCTGCCAATAAGTTATTTGGCATCTCATTTAAAGAGCGCCCAGATATGGTGACTTACCATCCAGAGGCGCGCGCCTTTGAGGTATTTAATGAGGATGGTTCCAAGCTCGGTCTCTTCATTGGTGACTTCTTTACCCGTGATTCAAAGCGCGGTGGTGCGTGGATGAATAATCTTGTCGACCAAAATTTCTTGCTGGGACAGATGCCGGTTGTGGTAAATAACCTGAACATTCCTAAGCCACCTGTAGGACAGCCAGCGCTCTTGACCCTTGATGAACTGACAACTTTGTTCCATGAATTTGGACATGCGTTACATGGATTGCTCTCGCTAGTGAAGTACAACCGCACATCAGGTACAAGTGTTGAGCGCGACTTCGTAGAGTTCCCATCTCAGGTAAATGAGATGTGGATTTTCTGGCCAGAAGTTGTAAGGAACTATGCCTACCATCACGAAAATGGTGAGGCACTGCCACAAGAACTGATTGATCGACTTGATGCTTCTAAAACATTTAATGAGGGGCATGCGACTACTAGTTATCTTGCTGCTGCAATTCTTGATCTTGCATGGCATGAGCTCACAGAAGATGACAAGGTCGAAGATGTCATCGCATTCGAAAAGAAGGCGATTGAAGATTATGGTCTTGATTTTGGACCAGTTCCTGCACGATATCGCTCAACATACTTCAGTCATATCTTTGCCGGCGGATACTCTGCTGGTTACTACGGATATATCTGGTCTGAAATCCTCGATGCCGAGAGCGTTGATTGGTTTAAGGAAAATGGCGGTCTGAAACGTGCAAATGGCCAACATTTCCGCGATCAATTACTCGGACAAGGTTCTTCAAAGCCATCGATGCAGATGTTTGCTGACTTTAGAGGGCGTGAAGCGACAATCGAACCGTTGCTAAAACGTCGCGGCTTAAATTAAAAAGTTGATGCGTCGATAACAAAGCGATATTTAACGTCGCTTGCAATGGTGCGTTCGTAGGCCTCGTTGATGTAATCAGCTTTGATTACCTCGACATCGCTAAGGATCTTCTTCTCACCGCAGAAATTGAGCATCTCTTGTAGTTCGGGGATGCCGCCAATCATTGAACCGGCAAGTGAACGGCGTCCTGAAAGAAGCGATCCGGCATGAACTGAATATGGCTTGCCCGGTAGTCCAACGGTAACGAGAGTGCCATCTAGCTTGAGTAAATTGAGATAGATATTGATATCAAGCTCGGCGCTGACCGTATTTAGGATTACATCAAAATTACTGCTGAGCGCCTTGAGATTTTGAGGATCTTTAGTTGATACAAAGTGGTGTGCTCCCATACCCAGGGCATCGGCCTCCTTCGAAGGTGAATGCGAAAGTACAGTTACTTCTGCACCGAGTGCCACCGCAAACTTCACTCCCATATGTCCCAATCCACCGAGACCCATAACGGCAACCTTCATGCCCGGGCCGACCTTCCAATGCTTGATCGGGCTATAGAGAGTGACACCGGCACAGAGAAGTGGTGCAACGCCATCGAGCGGAAGATTTGCCGGAATCTGAACTGCGTAATCTTCGTTGACTACAAAGCGATTTGAGTATCCGCCTTGTGCCACTGTTTTTCCATCGCGCTCATAACCGTTATAGGTACCGGTCATGCCATTCTCGCAGAATTGCTGAAGACCGCGCTGGCACTTTTCACATGTTCGGCATGAATCAACAAATACGCCAACCCCGATGTGATCTCCGACTTTAAATTTTGAAACCGCAGAACCGACTGATGTTACAACGCCAGCAATTTCATGGCCTGGAACCATGGGAAATATTGCTGGTCCCCACTCTTCTCGAACTTGGTGAATATCTGAGTGACAGATTCCAGCGAACTTAATATTGAGCTCAACATCGTTAACACCGATATCGCGGCGATCAAATTCGAAAGGAAGAAGGCTGGTACCTGCTGAGAGCGCTGCATATCCACGTGTGTTCATGCGGCAATCTTAGTGTTAGCGACCGTTACTTGCTCGTTGTAATCTATCTCGAATAGCAACCGCAATATCTTCACCTTCAGGCTGAATAACAACTACTAAATCGATCTCTTGCGCATCTGCTTCGCGTAGCGCGCCATAGAGTTGGCGAGCAAAATCTTCATTATCTACCGGGGCGGCTAGCCGAATAGCGCCCTCAGGCGTTGGATAACTCTTCAGCGCGATATATCCATCACCTGGCCGAGGATGACCGTCGAGAAGAATCAGCGCTGATGGGGCGTAATGATTTTCAAGTGAACCGCTCACTCGAATCACATCATCGCGATCTTCCATTGTTAATCCAGTTACTTCCTCAATCATTTCAATGGTGATTGCTCCAGGACGTAAAATTCGCGGAGCATCTGCAGTGCAATCAATAATTGTTGACTCAACCCCAACAAACGAAGGACCGCCATCTAAAATCAAATCATTTTCTGCAAGGAAATCTCCGAGTTCCTCTCTCACAGCTGACGCGGTTGTCGGCGATACTTGTCCGAATCGGTTGGCACTCGGTGCAGCTAAACCCTTGCCTCCAGCTTTCTTAAATGCCGACAGCAGGGCAAGTGCGATTGCGTGATCAGGCACTCGAACCCCAACTGTATTTTGCCCCCCGGTTATGAAATCTGCAGCTAAGCCAGTGCGAGGAAGAATTAAAGTCATAGGTCCTGGCCAAAAAGCTCGAGCTAAATCGATTGCGTAGTCAGGAATTTCGGCAGCCCATTCGCTGATGTCCTGCATATCAGCGAGATGAACGATGAGTGGGTGATCGGCGGGGCGGCCCTTAGTAGTATAAATTCGAGCAACTGCCGCTGGGTTTGTGGCATCAGCGCCGAGTCCATAGACAGTTTCAGTCGGGAAAGCGACGAGCGCGCCAGATTTCAATCGCTGAGCCGCATCCGTAATGGCATCTGCAGTGCAGTTCGAGAGAAAATCCCCTTGGCTCATAGTCGTAATTCTCTCATAAGAGCACTTCATTGAGATTTGTGCGAGAAGATAGCGAAGTGAGTATCAAGGTTATGCAGATTATTGCCCGCATGAATGTGGGTGGCCCTGCCGTTATAGTCGCAGATTTAATGCGCGGCCTTGATTCTAAGCAATTCGACCAAATTCTCGTGACTGGTTTTTGTGATGACGATGAGGCGGATTATCTTGAAACTGTAGCTACAGATGTTTCTGCTACTCGTATCGCCGGTCTAGGCAGATCAATCTCTCTTATTGCAGACCTACGTGCCTTCTTTTCATTGGTTGTAATGATCAAGAGAGAGAAGCCTGATGTCATTCACACTCATACTGCCAAAGCCGGAGTGCTCGGTCGGCTTGCATCAATTTTCGCAGGTGGTAGCGCAATTAGAATCCATACTTTCCATGGTCACTTACTTCATGGATATTTCTCGGGATGGAAAACGGCGCTCGTTATAGCAATCGAGAAATTCCTTGCACGGCGCACTCACTTCCTAATCGCGGTAGGTAATCAAGTTCAAGAAGATCTCCTCGCTGTAGGCATTGGTACTCCGTCTAAGTTTCGAACTTTCTTCCCTGGATTACCTGCGCCTCATGCCCCTTCGAAATCTCAATCTCATTCTGAGCTCGGTTTGGATTCTTCAATTATTTACTGCACATTCGTCGGTCGTTTAACGCAAATCAAACGACCTGACCGACTGCTAGATATCGCCAAGGTGCTCAAAGAGAGGAAAATCGAGATTGAATTCCTCGTTGCCGGCGAAGGCGATCTCTTCGAGGTAAGCAAGGAGCGAGTAAAGCGCGAGAGTCTGCCCGTTACATTCCTAGGCTGGCGCAACGATGTTGATCGAATATTTGCCGCGAGTGATATCGCAATTTTGACCAGTGATAATGAGGGAATTCCGCTGACACTGATTCAAGCTGCTCAAGCTGGGCTTGCCATAGTTGCCCCTCGAGTGGGATCCATTGCAGATATTGTCATTGACGGTGAAAGCGGATTCCTGACTTCCCCCGATGCCACAGAAATGGCTGATTCACTCGTAAGACTGGTCAGCGACAGGGCGCTGCGAGAAAAACTTGGGGCGAGCGGAAAAATTCATGCAGAAAAATTATTTTCATTAGAAAAGTCACTGGCTGACCATATGAAGCTCTATGAATTTTCTCAGCATAAATAGGCCATACTTGCCCTATGAATACATCAACTATTAAGAAGTCAATTCTCGTTGCAATACCAGTTCTGCTGGTTGCTGCGATTATCAATCCAATGAGCGCAGACGCTGCAACCACTCCTCGTCACATAACAGTGAACGCGGAAGGTACAGTCAAAGTAACGCCTGATGCGGTTCGCATTAACGCAACAGCCACTTCTATCGCTTTGACAAATAAGTTGGCGTTATCTCAGGTTGCTACAACTGCAACTGCTCTTCGCGCAGCGTTGAAAACATCTGGCATTGCAGTCAAAGATATCGCCACTCAAAGCGTTACTGCGTATCCAGAGTACAACTACACCAACGATAAAGGTGCGGTATTAGTTGGTTATCGCGCAACTCAGAGCTTCACAATTGTTGTTCGTAACGCTTCAAATGCTGGCGCTGTTGTAGATGCAATCGTTGCAGCAGGTGGAGACAGCCTTCAGGTTAATGGAGTTTCGCCATTCGTCCTTGATGCATCTAAAGCTACTGAGGCAGCTCGTGCGGCAGCGGTAAAGAATGCCAAGGCAAAGGCAACTTCTTATGCCAAGTTGCTTGGAGTCAAGCTAGGAAGAGTTGATTTCCTCACTGAAACTAGCAGTCCTTCTATCTCTCGTCCTGAATATGTTGCATCCTCAAAAGAGATGTCAGCAGATGCGACAGTTATCGATCTTGGTGAGCAAGATGTGACAGTCACAATCACTATTCGCTGGAGCTTGTAATACGCTCTAGGCATGAGTACTGAACGTCTCGACAAAGCTCTCTCTCGTCTTATTGAAGAAGGTTCAATGAGTTCCGAGCAGGGAGCTTTGTTGCGTCAGGCCTATCTAGAAGGCGATGGCCGCTCGGAGTCACGTGTCTCAGTTTTTGCAGAAATTGCTATCTACCTCGGCGGCACATTCGTCTTATTTGCAACCACTTTGATTGCAGGTGATAAATGGCAACAATCTCCCCTCGTCATACGAACAGGTTTGTTGGTAGCTCTTGCTATTGGACTTGCTACTCTTGCTCTTTTTCTTGGAGATAAGAGTGCGATGCGTCTGCGGCTCACCAGTGTGCTCTCGATGGGTTCTGCTATTGCTGCTACGGGTGCGGTTGCAATCGCGATAAAAGTCGACGGGGCACCCTGGCTACCCTTCTCGGTCGGAACAGCAATTGCGCTCTTCTTCTTTATTCGTCACCAACATGAGATTTTACATATCGGCACTTACGGGTATTTGTTTATTACTGGTTTACTGATCCTTGGGGCAATTACAAGCACTGAACCAGAAGATTCAATTGTCTACGCTTTTTATTGGATTGTTCTGGCGAGCATCTGGCTCTACCTATCGCTGACAAAGATGATTGACGCGCTTTTGGGATACCTCATTAGCACAGCGACTTTTTTCCTCGCTATACAATTTCTATTTATTTCAGATAATCGTCTTATCTCTTATCTGGTCTCCATTGCGGCGGCTATCGCCCTGGGATGGATATTCCTTCAAGAACGTCGTTGGCCTTTGATGCTCGGGGTAGTTCTCATTACAACTTTCACTGTTGGTGAATTTGTAGGATCAACCTTAGGTGGCTCAATAGGAGCCCTTCTTGGCCTCTTTGCAGC
>WLPB01000057.1 GCA_009698975.1 Actinomycetota bacterium
ACTATCGCTGCTCTCTATACAAAAGAGTAGAAATGCGAGAGAGCGAGCGAGTGAAATTAGCTCGCTCTCTCCATGATGGAATAGCTCAAGATTTGGTAGGGGTTTCCTATCGTCTGCAATCTTTACTCGCTCTCGAGAGCACTCCCCTACAGATGCGTTCCACTCTCCGTGAGGCGATCTTTGATATCGATGCGCTCTCGCTCAAGGTGCGAGATGAGATTTATGCCCTGCGTAATTCGCCGGAGGTAATCACTCTTACAGAACTCCACAGCAATCTTTCGAGACTACCTGAGGGGATTGCAATCGCTTTTCAATCAGAGATTGCACCTGAGCATTTGATCCAAAGCGAACTACTCACCATCTTCACAGAGTTGATCCGTAACGCTCGGACCCATGCTGGGGCTACCCGAATTGAAATCAGCTTGGAGTCGGTCAATGATCGGTACAGATGCGTGGTGCGCGATAACGGATCGGGAGAGATCTCAGTACGTGATGGACGCTACGGATTAATTGGAATCCAAGAGCTTCTCTTAGAAATTGGGGGTGAGCTCTCTATTGAGTCAGAGGGGTTAAGACGATTAACTCTGATATTTCCGAATCCTCAATTCTTGTAATCGATGACCATGAAGTCGTCCGCAGCGGCCTCATCTCTGCCCTCGAATCTTCGGGTGCTTCGCGCCTGACTCAATCCTCCAGCTTTGCAGAGGCATCAGCGAGGCTTTCATCTGAGAGTTTTGATCTCGCAATCATCGATCAGCATCTTGGCGACGGCAATGGCCTTGATTTAGCTCTTCTCGCACCTCTCTCCAATCCCGACTGCAAATTAGCTTTATTAACTCTCGAAGAAGAGTGGCAGTTGATAGAGCAATCACGAGCGATGGGTTTTCAGGCATTCATCTCAAAGCGATGTGAGCTTCAGGAGATTACGGAGACGGTGAAACTCGTTCTTGCCGGTAGAGATTTCTTTTACCTCAGAGTCCCCCAGATTTCACGTGATCGCAAGCCCTCCGAGAAGAAGTCATTTAAATTAACGAAGACGGAGTTATCAATTCTTTCGGATTTAGCGGATGGCTCATCAACGAGAGAGATTGCGGCTCAACGATGTAATTCTGAGGCGACGATTAAGACCCATCTGACTTCCATCTATAGAAAACTTGGAGCGCGTAACCGAATTGAAGCTCTGATTATCGCCCGAGACTTTAATGTGAGGAACTTCTAAATTCCCAATAGTTTATTGAGTTCACTCGACCAACGTTTCCACTCCCACTCCTGCGTAATCCAGGTGCGCCCACGTTCGCCCATCGACTTTGCGCGCGCCGGATCATCGAGCAAAATCTTTATCACTCGTGCGACCTCTGGTGCAGATCGGCCATCAACTGCAAAGCCAGTCTCGCCCTCAATCAGTGCATCTGGAGCTCCACCGGCAATGCCACCCACAATAGGAAGGCCACAGGCACTCGCCTCGAGATAAACAATTCCAAGCCCTTCAACTTCAAGACCTGCCAAACGCGATCGACTGGGCATCGCAAAAATTTCGCCTAGAGAAATTAGTCGCGGCAACTCTTGATAGCGCGCTCGTCCAAGGAAGGAGATGTGGTCTAAGACTCCCAATTGAATTGCACGTTTATGAATGTATTCAAGATGTGGACCCACGCCAATAATAAGAAGATGCACGTCAGGATGGTTCTTGAGAATTTCAGGCAGTGCCTCAACTAACGTGTCCTGACCTTTTCTATGAACGAGTCGACCAACACTGACAATCAGACGTTTGCCATTGAGGTCGAGTTCACTTCTTAACTCAGCAATATTCTCCTGCGGTGCGAAATGCGTGGTATCAATTCCTGGCGCAATCCTTACCATCGCCGACGCTGCCTGCTTTGAGAGAGAACGAGATATTGCGCTACGGGTGAACTCTCCCAAGTAGGTCAACGTGTCAACGTCATTACCTATTCTCTTGAGCGCCCATGTAAATGGCCAAATCTTTGCCCACCAGACTTCATGCCCATGTGTGAGCGCAACTATCTTGGTGATGCCTGCCTTGCGAATACCTTTCGAGAGCAGCCCGAGCGGAGCTGCCGCACCAAAGAGGGCAATTGTTAGCTGACGCTCGCGCACCAGTCTTTGCACGGCACGTGCCACGCGAGGAGTAGGAAGCAATATCTTTGATCTATCTCTGATTACTTCAACGCCAAAATCATCTAGCCATTTGCGGTCATAGGCTTCGCTATCTCGCTGGTACGAGGTGTAGACAATGACAGAGCCTCGAGGAGTGCGCTCAAGTAAGCCGATGACAAAGGTTTCTATCCCACCCGCGCGTGGGCCGAAGTCATTGGTAATACAGATAATTTTCTGGTGTGGCGTTGAGCCCATTAGAAGCGACGTATCGCAACCAATCTCTTTGAGCCAAGTGATCCTGCAGATGCAATCTTCACACGGGAGCCAGAACGTGGCGCATGCACCATCTTTCCATTTCCGATGTAAATACCGACATGTGATACCGGGCTTCCGAAGAAGAGTAAATCTCCAGGTTGCTTCTTACTGAAAGGAATGGATTTACCCATTCTAGATTGCGCGGCAGATGAATGCGGAAGGTTCACTCCTGCGCTCTGATAGGCACGCATCGTCAACCCTGAACAATCCCAATACTTCATTCCATCAGCGCCGAAGATATAGCGATCTCCAATTTGCTTAAAGGCAAACTTCAGTGCCAGGCCAGCGCGCCCAGAAACTGCAATCTTCTTGGCCGCCGCGATTGAACTCGCTTGATCTGCATCTTCCTCTGCTTCTGCTAACTTCCTTAAACGCTCTCTATCTTCGCGCTTTAACTGTGAGAGAAGCTTCTCTGCCTTTGCTAGCTTTCCTTTTGCAATTGCACTCTGCTTTGCCAATTTAACTTGCAGCGCTTTAACCTGCGCCAGACGGTCTTCAATGGTGAGTGAGGTCGCATTGAGTCTCTGAGTTGCGCTTTGAAACTTGCGCAAAGCGACGGACTTCTGGCGGGTAATCGCTTCAAGGGAACCGGCAGATGAGAGGTAGAGCGATGGATCGCTTGAGAAGAGCAGCTCCATCCCTTGCCCGAGCGAGCCAGACTTGTATTGGTTGACCGCGATGACTCCCAGTGAGCGCGAAATCTCGCTGACCTGTCGACCTTGGATTTCGGCCTGGCTCTGAATGCCGGTCAGGCTTCGCTGGAGAGCGGCTAACTTCACCTTCGCCTCTTGAGCTCCCTCTGCAGCAGCCGTTGCCTCTTCTTCTAGAGCTCGCACCTGCGCTGAAATCTGAGCAAGAGTCGGCGCACCGTGGGCAGCAGGCGCGCTCATGAGGGCAGCGGCTATAGCTGCCACACTCATCGAGGCGACCAGTTTCGACTTCATAGTTGGAAAGGCTAACCAAGGTTAAGAGGCAATCTCAACTTTAAACCACGCTCATGGGGAGAAAAAAGGCTGTGAATCTCACCTATTCTTCCCACATGAGCGTCATTGCGACATTAAATGTAGGTCGAAATGGCGCTACGAGTAAGGACGGTCGTTCTGAAGCAATCTCATCTTCGGCCGATCGTCAGCGCTTTTTAGCTCTTCACCGAAGCGCCGGTTCTTTTCTAGTGGGGCGCAATAGCTATGTAGCAGAGAGATATTCCTCCCCTAATACACAGATTTTCATTCTCTCAAAGAGTGGTCTGCCAATCTCTGGCGCATCGGAGAATGTCACAATTATTGCAGCTCCATCACTGATCGAAAGCGCCAGAGAGATTTACGAAAAGGGAACGCACCCGATTGTTGTAGAAGCGGGCATCTCTCTCTTGGTACCACTTATTGAATCTGGATGCATCGAAGAGCTCGAACTCTCAATATCTCCGATAGATGGGGATGATCATTTTATTGATGTCGAAACGATTCTCGCGCACTTTCAGATTATTGACGATACTCACATCGATGGAACGAGACTCTTAAAATGCAGATATCAGGGCGACTCCGCTTACCGCAAAAATAATTCCTAAGTATTGAACTTTATGAAGTCGCTCTTTGAGAAATATAAATGCGAGTACCGCGGTAGCAATTGGATAGAGCGATCCGAGCACCATTGCTAGCGATACTAAACCTTTAGTAGTTGCCACTCCCAACAGAAGGTTAGCTGCAAAATCTGATACGCCGATAGCAATCAAGAGCGGAAGATTCCGAGGACCGACCCCACCGAAGTTTCCTCGACGAATAAAGAAGGCAAGAGTTATCGGTAGGGTTGCTGCGCGCATTGCCACCATCGTAAGAAGTGAACTCTGCTCAGATCCAATACTCATAAAGATCAGCGCGGTACCAAAGCCAGTAGCTGCGCCGAGAGCGAGCAAGAGAGGGCGCAATGGAAGTCCTTGCGAAAACTCTGGACCGCTTGCGAGAAAGCCACCAAAGATAGCAATAATCACTCCGATCATCACTGGAGTTGAGAGCTTCTCGCCGCCAATAGTCAGTGCAAATACCAATGGAAGAAGCACACTGAGAGAGCTAATCGGTGAGACCACACCCATCCGGCCGCTAGCAAGTCCAGAGTACAAACAGATCAAACCTGCATAACCAAAGAGACCTGCGAGAGCGCCATTGATGAGATAGCCATCGCTGGCAAGTGTGGGCGCAATCCATCCAGCAGTAATTACGACCAGCACTATTCCGGTTATAAGGCCAAAGATTTGATTTATTCCGAGAACGACCATCGTTGGAAAGCGCTTGCTGAGATTGCCGGCGTGATAATCAGCACTTCCCCAGAGCAGACTTGAGGCGAGAGCCAATAATGATGCCATCTCCCCAGCCTACATGTTGGCCTATCACTGGAGCCTCCCACTTATTGGCGACATCAACTTTAGAATTAGATAGTGACTCCTCGCCCATTCTCCTTTGACTCCATGATTGCGTTGCTCCGTGATTTCACTCCACGGCCAGAGATTGAGTTAGAGGAAGTTCCAGCCCCACAAAAACTTGCACAGTATTCATTTGCATTTACAGCCGACCTCAGCAATGGACTACCTGGTGATTCAGAGAGCGAATTGGCTTCTGGACGCTTTGTTATTCTGCACGAACCTGGTGGCCAAGATACCTGGGAGGGTGAGTATCGCTGCGTCACTTTCCTCCGAGCTACCGTTGACTCTCAGATGCAAGAAGATCCGCTCCTTCCAGAAGTCGGATGGAATTGGTTTCTCGATAGCCTTCAAGAAACGGACGCGCTTTACAACGCACCTTCCGGAACTGTCACGCGCGTCTCCAGTGCATCTTTTGGAAAATTGAGTTCCCGGCATGATGAGTCAGAGATTGAAATCCGTGCGTCATGGTCGCCAATACTTACAAGTGCGCACGAACTTATTCCGCATGTGCAGGCTTGGTGCAATTTCCTTAGCGAGGTCGCTGGCCTTCCTCCGCTAGAAGAAGGCGTCTCTTCCATTCACGCCGCTCGTAACCGTGGCTGAACTACTTTCCGCGCCATACCTTGGAATACCTGAGGTTATAGATAACGAAGAAAAATTCCGCGAGATGCTTGCGCAACTTCAATCTGGTGTTGGCCCATTCGCAGTTGATGCCGAACGTGCCTCTGGGTATAAGTACAGTGCGCGCGCTTATTTAATACAGATAAAGCGTGAGGGTGGCGGACTCCACCTCATTGATCCGATTCCATTTGGTCCCGGCCATCAACTCTTTGCAACTCTTAATGATCTTTGGAGCGAGGAAGAAGTTATCCTGCATGCAAGCACGCAAGATCTCCCTTGTCTTCGCGAGTTAGGACTTAATCCGAAGCGACTCTTTGATACTGAGCTGGCGGGAAGAATCGCAGGTTTGCCTCGTGTTGGATTAGGTGCACTTGTTGAATCACTTCTCGATATTTCATTGGCGAAAGAACACTCTGCCCAGGATTGGTCAATCAGGCCTTTGCCACAGGCATGGCTCTCATATGCCGCGCTAGATGTTGAGCTGCTCGTTGATTTACGCGATGAGATTGAAGTCCTTCTAGAGTCAGCCGGAAAGCTCTCCTGGGTTGAACAAGAGTTCTCCGCAATCTTGGCTGCGCCACCGCCGGTAAAACGTATTGATCCATGGCGGCGTACATCAGGCGGTCATAAGATCAAGAAGCGTCAGCAGTTAGCAGTTCTTCGGGAGCTCTGGATTGCTCGAGATACCTTGGCAATTGAACTAGATGTTTCTCCAGGGCGATTGCTCACAGATATGGCGATCTCAACGCTAGCCATCGCCAGTGAGACTCTTCCGCTGACTAATAAGAAGCAACTGGAGAAGGTGCTTCGTCCTATAGGTCTTCGCAGCAAGTGGTTAGAGAGCGCTCCACTCTGGATTTCTACTATTGAACAAGCGCTAGCGTTGAGTGAAGATCAATGGCCGCTCATGCGCACAAAGAGCGATGCGCTACCGCCGATTAAGCTCTGGCGTGAACGCTTCCCGGAAAAATTCATTCCGCTCTCCCATGCTCGCCATCTCCTAGCTCTCGCTGCCGAAGAGAATCACATGCCGCTGGAGAATCTGTTGACACCAGAATTTATGAGACGAATTTGCTGGAACTACGGCGGAGAGCTCGCCGGTGAGGGCAATATCTCAAACGATTTAGCGCAGATGGGCGCCAGGCCATGGCAGATTGAGGTAACGGCTCCCTTGCTCGCTCAGGCGTTGCTCGCCACCGAAGCCCTAGAAGTGCCTGAAAGCGCTGATGCGCCCGAATTAGAGGGCGAAGAATCTTCGCCTAGCTCGTAGCCTTTTTCCTTACTGACGAGTAACCTAAAAGCCTCACCGTGGCCCGTGCCGCGGTTACTTAAAGGAGCACTCATGTCCAATAGCCAATCCAAGACGGTCGTCCTCGTTGATGCCGTCCGTACTCCATTTGGAAAATCAGGGAGCGCATTTGTAAATACTCGCGCCGATGATTTGATGGTGCGAGCCATTCGTGGCCTCCTTGAGCGCAATCCTCAACTGCCTATCGATCAAATCGATGATGTTGCAATTGCTGCGGC
>WLPB01000058.1 GCA_009698975.1 Actinomycetota bacterium
AGCAATCAATTTGTTTGAGGTAAGTCCGAGCGTTGAGTAAGCAACTGCAAATGCAACCAAGCCAACTGCATAGACAATTTTCGGCGAGAACTTATCCGCGAGGTAACCTCCAGGAAAAGCGAAAATAACTGTGACAAAACTAAATAGCGCATACGAAGCAACAACCTGGCTAACCGTAAAATCTAAATCATAGAGGCGAAGTAGAAGTAAGGCGTCGGGGATATTTGATAACTGAATAAGTGCAAGGATTGCGATTGTTTTCTTCATTGGTTTTGGAAGACGGGTCTTCTCGATGCGAACTTCTTGCTTACTCTTCGTGGCACGAATCTCTCGAAGAGAGAGCGTCAATATTGCAGAGAGCGCTGCGGGAATAAGTGCCCATTGCGCAACAGATCGCACATCGTCATTGAGTAGCGCCAATGCACCAAGAGCAATGAGTGGCCCAAGAACTGCTCCGATGTTATCGCCGGTGCGATGAAATCCAAATGCTTTTCCCAAATGTTCCCTTGGAACGCTGTCATGTATTAGTGCATCTCGAGGCGCACTACGTAATCCTTTTCCTATTCGGTCTGTTACTCGACCTGCGAATATGTAGCCCCAAGCGGTACCAAAAATGACAAGAGCTTTTCCGATTCCAGCGAGACTATAGCCCGCAAGAACAAACCTCTTTCGCCCAAGTTCATCGCTCTTCCGACCGGCATAAATTTTAGTAAATCCAGCAGCGGCTTCAGCGCACCCTTCAATTAAACCAAGAGCAATAGGTGCTCCGCTTACGACACCGGCAGTGACAAGTAAAGGTAAAAGCGGGTAGAGAAGTTCGCTAGCAGCATCTTGAGCAAGTGAGACAAGAGTCAGAATTACTAGGTTTCGACTCAGCCACTTTTTCAAAGTTAGGACTTCCTAGGCAGATGTTGCAGAGCCCAGTGATACATCGCGATTGCACCAGCAGCTGATGCATTCATTGAACGCGTCGAACCATATTGTTCGATTGCATAGAGCACTGAACAGATCTCAATTGCTTCATCAGACATTCCCGCACCTTCTTGCCCGAAGAAGAGGACACAACTTTCGGGAAGTTCTGAGCCTTCTAAGTTGCGAGATGTAGGGACATTATCAATTCCGATAATTGGGATGTCATTTTCACTGCACCACAGCGCAAAGTCAGCGACAGTGGGATGATGAATGACTGTGAGGTATTTGTCGGTCACCATTGCTCCGCGCTTGTTCCAATCGCGCTTACCAACGATATGAACGGCTGATGCATTAAATGCATTCGCAGTGCGCACTACCGAGCCAATATTTAAGTCGTGCTGCCAATTTTCAATTGCAATCTGCAATTTATGTCGCTTAGTGTTGAGGTCTGCCACGATTGCAGGCACTGACCAGTAACGGTAGTGATCTAGGACATTGCGCCTATCCCCGTTTTCCAATAACTCAGGGTCGTACTGCGCCCCTTCTGGCCACGGCTTGGGATGCGGACCAACTCCAACAACAGGGAAAAATTCACCCGGTCCTATCTCAGCAGGTGTCTTAATCTCCATGGAAGCACTCTAAACTAATGGCATGGAGAAGATATTTAATATCGCATTAGCAGTCCACGTCATTAGCATCCTTGGAATCCTCGGATTGCTTCTCTCGCAGGTTCAAAAGAGCCCACGAAAGCTCAACTCAGGTGTAATTCATGCGGGCCTTACAGCTTTTGTAGCCGGAATCGTCATGGTCAGCGTCTTCACTGATGCTAATCCAGGCGAAGAGCTCAACCATTTCAAAATCGGAATCAAGTCACTCGTCTTAGTAGGCATACTCTTTTTGGGGTATCGCAATGCGAAGAAAGAATTTATCAAGAATTGGGTCTGGGGCCTGATGCTCGGACTTACAGTCCTTAACGTAATAATTGCAGTCGGCTGGAAGTAATTCTGTGCTCAGAAGGCCTGCGTTACTTCTGTGTTTATCACTAGCAGTATCGCTAGTAACGCAGCCTTCTGCAAGTGCATCAGATTTCTCTTCTGCTGCTTCCGCATTTTCACAATTATCTAAAAGCTCAACTCTTGCCAACCCCGCAGTTATGGTCCTTGATAAATTAACAGGCGAGGTTGTCTATCAAAATAATGCATCATCGCCTCGCAAACCTGCTTCGGTATTGAAAATACTTACCGCCGCAGCTGCCTACACTCATCTCTCACCGACTGATTCATATACAACTTCGCTATGGCAAGGCTTAGATAGCAAGACCGTTGTCATACAAGGCGGCCTTGACCCGTGGATTAGTTATGATCATAAAGTCGCCACCAAGATGAAGAGAACATCGCTCAGCGCAATCCAGTGGAGCGCCATTGAGTACCTGCAAGAAAACAACTCTGATTCTTTGCAGGGCACTCGAATCCTCTATAACAATCTCTTCCCGCAAGATATTGCAGTAATAAAAAAATATCTCAAATTCCGTAAGGTTGATATTGAGCTTAAGAAGAGCACCTCTAAAGCCGCTGTTAATCAATCGACCGCTCTCATCACAACATCGCAATCTCCCCAATTGAGTCGAATTATTGATTGGGCGCTGACCTGGAGCGATAATTTGCTCTCAGATCGAATCGCACGTGCGGCAGCTGATAGCGCCGGTTTTACCCGTGATTTTGCTGGCGTTCAACGCACCTTTAAGAAGCTACTGACCGACTTCAATATAGATGCGAGTGGATTAGTAGTAAAAGATGGAAGCGGGCTATCAAAAGCGAATCGCCTCACGGCAGTTCAGGCTGCTCAACTTTTGTTGGCGCTTTCAAAAGATGCAAAGTTTGAGCCGCTACTGAGAGGCCTGCCTATCGGGGGAGTTACAGGAACCCTCACTGATCGCTTTCTTGAAACCGCACCTTCAGCGGTAGGGCTTGTTCGTGCAAAGACCGGCACCCTCAATGGAACTACCAATCTTGCGGGGTTCGTTGAATCCGGAGAACATGAATATATATTTGTAATAATTTCAGATCAACATAGTAAGAGCTACACCGTCACAAAAAGAGTTCGAGCAACGGTAGATAGAATCTTAGGAAAGATTGCTAATCCACTGCTGCCCGAAATTCCCGTACTTCCTCCGATAGAAGAGAGTGCGACAGTAATTACGCCTTAGTCGTCATCCCCATCATGTCCTCTTCGACCTTTATGGTCGTCATCTTCGTCATCATCATCGTCACCGTACTCATCATCATCTTCGCCACCAGTTGGCGGCAACATAATCGGTGGTGTGGGAGTAGTAGTTGAATTCTTTACCGTGGGTGAAACCTGAGTACTTTGGTTGCCACCTTGAGGACTTACCGTAGGGGTTGGATCAAGAGTTGCCTCAGGAGTTACATCAACCGATGCAGCAGGAGAAGATGTGGTTTGGCTCACTGATGTGCTCGCACTTTGCTCACTTGATGCATTAGCAAAAAATGCGCCAGTTGCGATCAGTGCGCCACTGACAAGAACCGCCATTGCAGGCAAGACCTTGTTGACCTTTGCTACCCGCGCAGATGGAGCATCTCCGCTGATCAGCTCAAACCACTCGGGTTTCTCTGGCGTTGCATGTGGTGTCACGTTTACTCCTTCATTCGGAGTCATGGGTGACTCCTTTCAATAAGTAAAAAGTAAGCCCTCTGCCTGAGAAAGGACTGGGAAGCTCGGTGTAACTTCCATAGAAAAGGCCATTAGGCTAAGCGTGTGAGCATCCTTCGGGCCTATATAGACCTTATGAAGCTACGCGTGGTCGAACTTTTAGTCATCACCACAGTTCCAGCCGTTGTTTTAGCTGAGCAAGGGTTTCCTTCGCTTTCACTCCTCGGATGGACACTCCTTGGTGGCACCCTCGCAGCTGGCTCTGCCAACGCATTTAATATGGTGATCGAATCCGAGAGCGATAAGTTGATGAAGCGCACAGCTAAGCGCCCGCTAGTTACCGGAGTAATTTCACGCACGCATGCAGCAATATTTGCAACACTAGTTGGCCTGCTCTCACTATTAATTTTCTATTGCTTTACGACTCCGCTTGCAACACTGCTGACAGCAATTGCAATCGGATATTACGTCGGGATTTATACAATCGCTCTCAAGCCAAATACCTCACAGAACATTGTCTGGGGTGGCGCTGCCGGATGTATGCCAGTACTCATTGGTTGGGCAGCGGTCACTAATTCACTTACCTTAGTCCCGGTCGCATTCTTCATGGTTATTTTCTTCTGGACTCCACCGCACTTCTGGGCTCTTGCCATCAAATATAAAGATGATTACTCCGCTGCTGGAATTCCAATGTTGCCATCGGTCGCAACTCGCGCAAGTGTTATTGGGCAAATGTGGTTTCATACAATTGCAATGGTGCTTTGCTCGACCGCACTCATTCAGCTAGCAGAACTTCCAGTTTGGTCACTTCTGCTTACAGTTGCACTCGGGGCAGTCTTTACTTTTCAACTTTTTGCACTCAAAGAGAACTCAGATAATTACAACAAAGTCGCTGGAGCTATCTTTCACTGGTCAATTACCTACTTGACCTTGTTATCAATCTTGCTCGTTGTTGCTCAGCTCTTAAGTGCTTGAGAGATATCTTTTAAAAGATCATCCACGTGCTCAAGGCCAATTGAGAGCCTTAAAACGCTTGGCGTAATTCCCATCGATGCCTGAACTTCAGGTGTGAGACGACGATGAGTTGTGGACGATGGATGGGTAATAAGAGATTTACTATCACCTAAATTGTTAGAGATATCGATGATTCTTAAGGCATCCATGAAGGCAAAAGCATCTTTTTGGCTACCGTTAAATTCAATACCGATTGTGGTTCCACCACCGCTCATCTGCTTCTTGATGACGGCAGCATCAGGGTGTGAAGCAAGTCCGGGATAACGAACGCTCTTAATCTCTGGGCGAGATTCGAGGAACTCGGCAATCTTCTGAGCGTTGGAGTTCATGCGCTCGACTCGCATCTCTAAAGTCTCAAGTGATTTCAAAAGTACCCAGGCATTAAACGGGCTCAGAGATGGACCTGTGTGACGAGTAAATGGAAGCAACTTCTCTTGGATATAGGAGAAGGAACCCAGTAGAGCGCCAGCTAAAACTCGGCCCTGTCCATCAATATGTTTAGTCGCAGAATACATAACGACATCTGCACCTAGTTCGAGTGGCTTCTGCAAAATTGGTGATGCCATCACATTATCAACAATGACAGTTGCCCCAACTTTATGAGCTAGATCGCTCACTGCACGAATATCTGTAATCTCCATCAGCGGGTTACTTGGCGTTTCGATAAAAACAGCCTTTGTGGGTTTTGTAAGGGCCTTTGCCCATGCAGCTAAGTCATTAGCCTGCACGAGTTCATATGTCACACCCCACTTGGGCAAAATTTCAGTAATGACTACATGGCAGGAACTAAACATTGAAGAGGATGCGACGATGTGATCGCCAGCCTCGACTAAACAGGCGAGCGAAGCGAAGACCGCCGCCATTCCAGAACCAAATGCGTGACAATATTCTGCACCTTCAATTGCAGCCAGACGCTTTTCGAACATTGCAATTGTTGGATTGTGAAATCGACTATAAAGATAGTGATCTGTCTCATCAGTGAATGAGTCAAAAGCTTCTTGCGCAGATGAATATGTAAAACCGCTATTGAGAAAGAGCGCTTCTGATGTTTCGCCAAATCCAGTTCGGGCTAACCCAGCACGGACTGCTTCGGTTTGAGAGTTGAGCTCCCAATCTGGCGCAGGTCGTGTATTTCGGGGTTGATAACCCCACACCTCTTTACTCATGGATTAATTCTAGAGGCTCACTTGCTTTTAGCGAAGCGAGATAGCAGAGCTATATACTCGCTGTTATGAGTACTCCCGCCATTGAAGTGCATGGATTAACGAAGAAATATAAGGGCGTCACTGCTGTATCAGATGCCTCCTTCTCTGTCCCACAAGGCACAATCTGCGGATTTGTCGGCCCCAATGGCTCGGGCAAGACCACAACAATACGAATGCTCCTTGGACTGATTACTCCCACTGATGGAAGCGCAAAAGTTTTAGGTTTCCCCGTCTCCGAACCAGAGAAGTACCTCTCACAAGTTGGCGCCATGATCGAAGGTCCCGCTTTCTATCCCGCACTTTCGGGAGCAGAGAATTTGCGAGTTCTAGCATCTCTTGGTGATATTCCACGAGATCGCGTCGATGAACTCATTGATCTCGTCGGACTTAAAGGACGGGGTGGCCATAAGTACAAGACTTACTCACTCGGTATGAAGCAAAGACTTGGAATCGCTGCTGCGCTTCTACCAAATCCAAAACTACTAATTTTAGATGAACCAACGAATGGACTAGACCCAGAAGGTATTCAAGAAGTTCGCGATCTTCTCAAAAGTCTCGCCAGCAAAGGGACAACAGTTTTTGTCTCCTCTCATTTACTTTCAGAGCTCGAATTAATCTCTGAATATCTAGTGATGCTCCGCAAAGGCGAAGTTGTATTTGCAGGTCGTATCGAAGAACTTCTCTTTGCACAGAAGCCAACAATTTTAGTGAAAGCTAACTCACCTGAAGATTTGCAGAAGATTGTTGAGATTGCAGAAGCTGCCGGCCATCCCGCAACAATTCGTAACTCAGAAGCCCACATCGAAGGTCCGCACGAATGGGCAGGTGTACTCAATAAAGCTGCATTTGATGCTGGAATCGTCCTTACTCAATTAACCCCGACTCTTCCTAACCTCGAAGAGACATTCTTTGAAATGACAGGAGCTCGCTGATGTTAAATGTCTTCTTTGCTGAGTGGCGCAAGCTCCGCCGCCCCACACTTTTCATAGGAACGTATGGCGCGGCGCTCGGATTTACAGCGCTTATCAGCTCCTTCTTGTATCTCATGATCGGCGATGAATCCGGCAATGGAGATCGTGGTCGCATCATTACTCCAGAGCAACTCAGTGGGGCAGATGGTTCTATTGTGGGCTTTGAATCTCTCGGTGGGCTAC
>WLPB01000059.1 GCA_009698975.1 Actinomycetota bacterium
GGAACCGAGCAACATTGTTCCTGTCGTTTCCACCGTCACTTGCGCAATTAGAACGATATCGCGATCGCACTTGTCGATTACTTCGCGGGCGCCGTTGATAGCCGCTTTCGCCTGAAGCAAATCCTGAGTTGTTTCAATTAGGAGGGCATCTGCACCGGAATCTACGAGACCTTGCGAGGCCAACGCGTAAGCACCTTTAAGCTTCTGATAACTCGTATGTCCGAGTGTCGGTAGCTTCGTTCCGGGGCCAAGGGAGCCAAGTACAAAGCGAGGATGCTCAGGGGTTGAATACGCGTCAGCTGCTGCGCGAGCAATCTCTCCGCCGGCCTTAGCAAGTTCATAGATCCGATCTTCAATATCGTATTCCGCAAGATTTGCCCAATTTGCTCCGAAAGTGTTTGTCTCGATTGCATCTACGCCGACCGCCAGGTATTCATCATGGACGGAGCGAACTATGTCCGGGCGGGTGACATTGAGGATTTCGTTACAGCCTTCGAGATTCTGGAAATCTGCAAGAGTGGGATCGGCCGCTTGAAGCATCGTTCCCATAGCGCCATCTGCGATGAGAGGTCGTACCTTCATAGCCGCGCGAAAGGCTCCATCGCGAGGTCTACGGGATGAAATCTCACTCGTCATGGAGCGTAGGTTACCGTAAGGTGTCGCTCATGGAGATTCATATGATTCCAGAGCTGAGAAACCCAATCATGGTCATCGCCTTTGGCGGTTGGAGTGATGCTGGTGAAGCCTCAACCGGTTTGATTTCACATCTTCTTAATACCATCGGTTCCGACGAGAAGGCTAGCCTTATTGCTGAGATTGATTCGGAAGAGTTCTATGACTTCCAAGTCAATAGACCGTTGATCCTCATCAGCGATTCCCTCATTAGAAATTTAACATGGCCAGGAGTTGAGATCTTCGCTCTGCCTCATCCGCAAGGCGAGCGAGATTTCATAGTCGTTCGCGGTGTTGAGCCTTCAATGAAGTGGCGTGCATTTGCCGCTGAACTACTCGACTTTGCTGATGATTGTGAAGTCTCTCTTGTTATCTCAATCGGTTCGATGTTAGCTGATACTCCACATAGTCGAGAGATTCCGGTTTCTGGAACTGGCGCACATCCAGAGATCGCAGCGCGTTTGGGCGTTGAAGTAAGTCGCTACGAGGGACCCACTGGAATTCTTGCTGTTATCCAGGATGCCTGTGTGAAGCGAGGCGTTGATGCCGTTGCGCTCTGGGCCGCTCTTCCCCACTACGCAAATGGCACTCCATCACCAAAGGCGATACTTGCATTGCTTCATGGACTGGAAGATTTTCTCGATATCACTTTGCCTCAAGGTGATTTGGTGACCGCCGCAATCGAGTGGGAGGCAAATATCTCAACACTTGTAGCAGATGACAGCGACTTGGCCGAGTATGTAGTCACATTAGAAGAGAGTAAAGATTCAAATATTACCGCCGAAGATAATGGCGAGGCACTCGCGAGAGAAGTAGAACGGTTCCTGCGCAGACAATTAAATGTTGAAGGTGATTCAGAGAGTCAATCCTAGAAGTGCATCAATCGCTCTGGACAGTTCTCCTGCTTCTCCCCCGACAGCACCAGCTTCAGATTTTTCAATCCATCTTTGCAGACTTGAAATTGCCTTAGGTGTATCTAAATTCTCAGATAACGCTTCAGTAATTTCTTGAATCACGGTAAATGTAGGTGCAACTTCCATCATCGATAACGCAATTCGTAGTCGGTTAATCCAGGTCTCCGCGTCGGCGAGTAGGTCAGAGCTCCAATTACGATCCTTCGAATAATGAGAGCTCATTAAAGCCCAGCGAATTGCCTCTGGTGTGTGACCATCTCGTATCAGGGCAGAAACAAAGACAAGGTTTCCAAGTGACTTACTCATCTTTACGCCATCGAGGGCGATCATTCCGGCGTGTACATAGTGTTCGGCGAACTCTTTGCCATTCATCGCTTTTGATTGCGCAGCCGACATTTCGTGATGAGGGAAAATCAGGTCACTGCCACCACCTTGTATATCGATAGAGGTAGCACTGTGCGAGTCGGGCGCGAGATAGTGAAGTGCTATTGCGCAACACTCGATATGCCAACCTGGTCGTCCCGGACCTATCGGCGAATCCCAATGTGGCTCGCCTTCGCGATGAGATAGCCAGAGAAGTGCATCGAGTGGATCGTTCTTTCCCGGACGCTGTGGATCTCCACCACGCTCTGCAAAAATCGCGAGCATCTGTTCCTGCGAGAGATGACTTCTTCGTCCGAAATCGCTATCTGAGCGAACTTTGAAGTAGAGGTCGCTCTCTACGAAGTAGGTACTGCCACTTGCAATTAGTGTTTGGATCGATTCCGAAACCAATGGCATTGCCTCAACAACACCAATGTAATGATCGGGCGGGATTACGTGCAGATTAACCATATCTCCGCGAAAGAGATCGATCTGTGACTGAGCTAGTTCGCGCCAATCCACACCATCGCGAAGGGCGCGCTCTAACAGTGGGTCATCGATATCGGTGATGTTCTGCACAAAACGAACGGTTGCCCCGCCAGCGCGAAGATAACGATTGATGAGATCAAAGGTGAGATATGTGGCGGCATGCCCTAAGTGGGTTGCGTCATATGGCGTGATTCCACAAACATAAACTCTGTATAAATCTTTCTTCGCCACACTTTCGATCGTTCCCCGCGCAGTATCAAAGAGACGTAATGCGGGTAATTCACCGTCGAAATTAAGCGTCGGTATCGCCACGTTTGGCCACGAGTTCATGGCGTAACAGTAATGCCTATCCTTTTAAAAGGGAGGCCAAGGGACGGCTGGCCACTCTTGACTAGGCAGCGGGAATGAGCCTTGCGAAATCAATCTATCTATTCGCTGAAGAAGGGCTGCCATCTCTTCCTTGTTGATAAGTACCGCAATTTCTTCGTTTTCAAGAATCCTTGCACGCAGGTTGCTTAGTTGCGTTATCTCCTCGGCGGCTAATGGTTTTCCGGCCCACTGCCATAACACTGTTCTTAACTTATCTTCATGGTGGAAGGTGACTCCATGATCGCAGATATAGAGCTTGCCATTGAGATCGGGAAGTAGGTGCCCAATCTTTCTATCCGTGTTATTGATTACAGCATCGAAGAGCGCCGTTGCACGCAGCTCCGCAGCATCAGTTCGGAAAAACTCAGCGAGATCAATCGCCTCATCAACATCAATCCACCGCTGCACAGCTCCTAATCCGAATGGGCCTTCACGCACGATTGTGAGCGGTACGAGATGAAATTGACCTAACTCGCTAATCAGATATGCAGCACGTTCGCGCGAGGCAAGATTACCGCTCTCAAAGTCCCACAGGGGGCGCTCACCGGAGATTGGTTTATATATTGCCTGCAGTGATTCATTCTCGTATGTGATTGAGATAAAAAGAGTTGCATTAGAGGCATCAACAAGACGCCCCTGCACATCTATCTCACCGTTGAGGAGAATCTGATCGACGTTGTGGCTCATCGTCGATAGCCATTTGCTCGTGCACAGAGGTGCCCGCCTGGATTTATCGGCAAGGAACAAAATGGGCACGGTAAACGACCCGCCCCCATAAGGGAATCAGCACGATCGGAGAACGAGAGCCCTTGATCAGCTCTAATGTAGAGACGCACAACTTCGACATCTCCTAAGAGCTCATCATCGATATCTTCGCCATCTTCTTCTAGCGCAGCCCGAAGCGCATCGTCAAAGCTACTTGAGGGCAGGGGGATCTCTCGCAGATCTATCTGGATGAGTTCACTCTCTTCATCAAAGAAAAGTGCAATGGAACCAATTCGAAAATCCTCTTCAATGGGGGTTTCAAGTGGCGCAGAATCTCTCTGCGGAGGAGAAATCTGAGCGAGTGGATGGGCAGACTTAATTTCTTTCACCATGTATCTCAGTCGTTCACCTAGAGCCGCAACCTGGCTCTTCTCAATGGAGAGTGAGGTAAATGCGTATGGGCTCCGTACCTGAATAAAGAAGGTGCGCTCCCCCGGCTGGCCGACGGTACCGCAAGTAAAACGTTCAACATTTTCAAATACTCGGATCATCGCTCTCCCACAATGCTCCGTAAATCACTTGCGCTATTGATGGCGAGAATATTTACGCCCCGGGAACTTTTTTGGATTACTGTAAAAGATGCTTGTGAGATGTCAATGCGCTGGAAGGTATCAATATGGGCTTCTAGGTAATGAACAGCAATGAGTTTGATGAGATCCGAGTGCGAGACGATGAGATGGTTTTTATTGCCACGACTACTGAAAAGTTCTTCGCATCCTTCGATTGCTCTTTTCTGAGCTTGTCGAAAGGATTCTCCCCCCGGAAATTTGACCTTTGAAGGAGTCTCTTGAATCGGTTTCCAGAGTGGTGAACGTCGAAGGGATGAAAGCTTCTTGCCACTCCAGTCGCCGTAATCCATTTCGGTAAATTCTTCCCGAATATCTAAGCGCTCGATAGCGGAGGAAAATTTGCTATCGAGCCATGGGTCAAGTGTGAGTTGGCATCGTGTGATCGGACTGAGATGGAGTTGATCGACGCGAGCTTTTCCGATTCTTTCAATTAATTGCGTTGCCTGTCGCTTGCCTTTCTGTGACAGTAGAACACCGGGAGTACGACCAGCTAAGACATTAGATTCGTTTGCTTGTGAATGTGCGTGACGCAAGAAGATGAGAGTGCTCACAAAACCCCTTCACAAGTTAAGACACGAATCTGGATTAGCCAAGGTTATCGAGTAAATTCCAACTCGTCTTGCTAGGGTCGCGCACATGGAGATGAGAAGAGCAGGAAAAAGCGGTCTCTCCCTCTCCCGAATTGGCCTTGGCACTATGACCTGGGGACGAGATACCGATACTCACGAGGCTGCCGATCAATGCCGAGCGTATATTGACGCTGGCGGTAATTTTCTTGATACCGCACCCACTTATGGAGATGGGGATGCAGAACGCGTCATCGGCGGAATGGTTGGCACTCTCTTCAAGCGCGATGAAATCGTTATTGCTTCAAAAGCCGGCTTGCAGCTTGTGGCCGGTGAGCGAGTAGTTAACAACACTCGTCAATCTCTCATCAGTGAACTCGACCGAACTCTTTCACGCCTTGGAACCGATTACCTAGACATCTGGCAGATTCAAGGGTGGGATTGGCAAGTTTCTATCGACGAAACACTCTCAGCTTTGGATTATGCCTACTCCTCCGGAAAAGCTCGATATGTGGGAGTCGCAAACTTCTCTGGTTGGCAGAGTGCGCGCGCAATCACATTGCAGGAGCTTCATTCTATGAAGGCGCCTATCGTGAGCGTTCAATCAGAATATTCATTGCTCAACCGTCGAGTAGAGGAAGAAGTGTTACCAGCAATCGATGAGATGAACGTTGGCTTTCTTGCATGGGCCCCGCTTGGTCGTGGCGTTCTCACTGGAAAGTATCGAAGAGGAATTCCTAGTGATTCACGAGCTGCTGCGCCACATTTTATGAGACACATTGAGCCATATCTAGATGATCGCTCATCGCGAATTGTGGAAGCGGTGGCCGTTGCAGCAGAAGGGCTTGGTTTCGCTCCCCTTGAGGTCGCACTCGCATGGGTGCGAGATAACCCACTCGTTACATCTGCCATCGTTGGCGCACGAACAGGCGCTCAGTTAAGAGGTATTTTGAGCGCGGAAGAGATCACTCTTCCCGGAACTATTCGAGATGTACTAGACGAGGTCTCAGCAGTTTTCTAAGAAGTTATTGAGCGCACGCACGCCGAAGTGCATACCGTCGACCGGAATTCGCTCATCTACACCATGAAATAGCGCCATGAAATCTAATTCAGGTGGAAGTCGTAATGGGCTAAATCCATAACCAATAATTCCTAGTTCTGAGAGCGCTTTATTATCTGTGCCGCCACTCATGAGGTAAGGAACTGGAACGCCATCTGGATCTTCACTGACTATCGCAGCACACATAGCGTCAACTAGTGGACCGCCAAATTCGACCTCTAGCGCGATGTCCTGAGTAATTGTCTCGATGCGAATATCAGGACCGACGATTGCACGAATCGTCTCGTTGAGTTCATCTTCATAACCTGGCAAGAATCTTCCATCAATAACAGCGCTCGCACTTCCGGGAATTACATTTGCCTTATATCCAGCTTCGAGGATGGTTGGATTGGCAGTGTTTTGAAGTGTTGCGCCAATCATCCGTGCAGTCGAACCAATCTCAGCAAGTAAAGGGCGTAAATCTTTCTCGTCATATGGCTTACCTGTAACTGAAGCAATCTTCTGAAAAAGAACCTTCACCGTCTTGGTGTAGCGCTGTGGCCACTCATATCGCCCAATCTTGGCAACAGCTTCAGAGAGCGCGGTAAGCGCATTCTCTTCATTAATCATTGATCCATGTCCAGCGCGACCATCAGCAACAAGTCGCATCCAATGAATACCTTTCTGGGCCGCTTCGATAAAGTAAAGCCGCGTGCCATCCCCCACAGTTACCGAGAACCCACCCACTTCAGATATTGCCTCTGAACAACCAGCAAAAACTTCTGGGTGATGTGCTGTCATATAGCGCGAACCGTAAGTGCTTCCAGCTTCTTCATCTGCAAAGAAGGCAAGCACAATTGTGCGAGGTGGCTTGTAGCCGATTCGCGACCAGTGGCGAACAATTGCAAGAATCATTGCATCGGTGTTCTTCATATCTACCGCGCCGCGACCCCAGATTGCGCCATCTTTAATCTCGCCACCGAATGGATCCACGCTCCAATCATCAGCGTTTGCGGGAACAACATCGAGGTGACCATGAACAACTAGACCGTGGCGTGAAGTGTCAGAACCTTCAATACGCGCGATCACATTGCATCTATTCGGAGCTGATTCATAAATCGTTGCGGTGATTCCAACTTCTGCTAATGAGGCCACTACGTA
>WLPB01000006.1 GCA_009698975.1 Actinomycetota bacterium
CGTGATGGATCCAAGTACGGGAGCGATTATTGCTCACGCAACTGCGCCAACTTTTAATCCGAATCACACAAGTAACGTCTCGCTAGAATTGATGCGAAATCCGTCAGTACAAGATGTATATGAACCTGGATCAACAGGAAAAGTAATGACAATGGCGGCCGCACTCGAAGAAGGAACGATTACTCCTACGACTGTATTTAAGGTTCCCTACAAACTTTATAGAGCAGGAAAGACATTTAAGGACCATGATAAGCATCCACTTCAACATCTCACATCAACTGGAATTCTTGCAGTATCCAGCAATACCGGTTCTATTCAGGTAGGCGAGACTTTAGGCAGTGAAAAACTCCATGATTACCTGACAAAATTTGGTATCGGAAGCAAGACTGGATCTGGCCTTGCCGGAGAGTCTTCAGGGCTATTACTTCCGGTAGATAAGTGGTCAGGAACTTCTGCTCCAACAATTGCATTTGGACAGGGTTACTCGGTTACAGCAATGCAAGCAACGAGTGTCTTCGCAACAATCGCAAATGGGGGAGTGAGAGTCTCGCCAACAGTAATCGCAGGTACTTCTGATGCACAGGGACATTTCACGCCAGCAGCAAATCGTCAAAGCGTTCGTGCAATTAGTGAATCCACTGCGTCACAGATGCGCTTGATGATGGAGAGTGTTGTCTCTTCCCATGGAACCGCGCCAAGTGCGGCTATTGAGGGATATAGAGTCGCCGGAAAGACAGGTACGGCTCAGCGTGTGGATCCGATTACCGGAAAGTACAGCGGGTATACCGCATCATTTATTGGTTTTGCACCTGCAGATAGCCCACGTTATGTCATCAGCGTCACCCTACAACGCCCTCGCAATGGACACTTCGGTGGCGTACTTTGCGGTCCAGTCTTTAAGAAGGTTATGACTTTCGTACTTCAATCAGAGCATATTGCTCCAACCGGCACAGAAATTGTAAAAGTTGCTTTGACTCAAGCGGAACTGAAGCGGGCGAAGATTACTCCAGCGAGTTCGCGATGATTCAACGGCTTATCAATCCGCTTAGCCTGACTCTTGATCAAGCCGCTCAATTACTTTCTGCCGAAGTGAGAAATTCTCAAGAGATTTCTTTCTCAGGAGTAGCATCTCAAGATTCAGATGTTGAAGATGGAGATCTTTTTCTGGCGTTGCCAGGCCAAAACGCACACGGTGCAAAGTTCATTGAAAGCGCACAAAAGCGGGGTGCCGTCGCAGTCCTGACTGATGTAGAGGGGGCAGATATGAATGTAACGCTGCCAACGCTAGTAGTTAAGAATCCTCGCGAAGCCGGGGCGCAGCTCTCAGCGGCGCTTTATCGAGACCCAACTCGCTCCATGCAGAGTATTGGAATTACTGGAACGAATGGAAAGACAACTGTCTCCACACTGCTCTACCAAATCTTTATGGCAGTCGGTCGCGAGAGCGGCCTCATAGGTACTGTGGAAAGCCGCATCGGTCTCGATCGAATCAAAAGCGTACGTACGACGCCTGAAGCACCAGAGTTGCAAGCACTTGCAGCAGTTATGGCAGAGCGACATGTGCGTAATCTCGTGATGGAAGTTTCAAGCCATGCGCTAGAGCTGAAGCGTTTGGTGGGAAGTCACTTCTCAATCGTGGGTTTCACAAACCTTTCGCAGGATCATCTTGATTTTCATGGAGATATGGATAACTATTTTCGAGCAAAGAAGAAACTCTTCACATTTGAATATGCAGAGTTTGGTTTTATCAATATCGATAATCACTATGGAGAAATTCTTGCCCGAGAGAGCGAAATTCCAGTGGTTGAGTTATCTCGTAGCAAGAAGAGCGCTACCTGGCATTTTGAGGAAATCATCTCCACTTCGGCTGGATATGAATTTACGCTGAGGGGCAGAGATGGAGTTCTCATTACCTCTCGCACAAAGATGCAAGGTGGGTTCAACTTAGATAATCTCCTGATGGCAATCGCAATCGCTTCTGAATGTGGAGTTGACCCGCTTGAACTCGAGCGTGTTGTTCCTGAGTTAAGCGGAGCGGCAGGTCGCCTTGAAAACATAGTCTTAGGGCAGCAATTTCGCGCGATAGTCGACTATGCACACTCACCCGATGCAGTCGCAAATGTTTTGCGCGCAGTCCGGGAATTCACTACAGGTCGCGTGATTGGAATTTTAGGGTGCGGCGGAGATCGCGATAATTCGAAGAGACCGCTCATGGGTAGCGCTCTTCTCGATAATTCTGATATTGCTATCTTTACTAGCGATAATCCTCGAAGCGAAAGCCCATCTGAGATTCTGAAGCAAATGAGTTCACATCTAAATTTTGAGAAGCCATCGTGCATCATTGAAGATAGAAGAGCTGCCATTAACTTTGCGATCTCTCTGGCAGAGCCAGGCGACACAGTTCTGCTCCTTGGCAAGGGCCACGAGAGCGGACAAGAGATTAACGGTCTCATCACACCATTCGATGATCGAATTGAGCTTGCTCTGGCAATCGAGAGTCTGGCAATCGAGAGTCTGGCAATCGAGGCCGGGCGATGATCAGATTAGCGGCAAGTGAGATAGCAAAGATTGTTGGGGGAGTGCTCCACGGTGGCGAGACTGTAGTTTTCGCCCCAGCTCAGATTTCGTCAGCATCTTGTGTAGAAGGATCAATCTTCATTGCTCTGAAAGGTGAGCGAGTTGATGGACATGATTTCATTGACGATGCATTTGCTCATGGCGCAGTACTCGCCTTAGTCGATCATCAAGTTTCACAGCGGTGCATTGTTGTGGCTGATGTAACCAACGCCCTTGCAGCTTTAGCTCGTTATGTTCGAGAGCAATTGCCTGAGTTGAAGGTGATTGGCATTACTGGATCACAAGGTAAGACGACTACAAAGGAGTTGCTCTTCTCAGTTCTCTCTGGAAAAAATGCGACCATTGCTCCTCGCGGAAATCACAATAATGAATTAGGTGTCCCGCTCACTCTGTTGTTATGCGATGAAGAAACCAAGTTCTGTATTGTCGAAATGGGCGCTCGGCACATTGGCGATATTTCCTATCTCTGCTCAATTGCCAAACCAGATATCGGTGTTGTGCTACGAGTAGCAGCTGCGCATCTCGGTGAATTTGGCTCGATAGAAAATATTGCGCAGGCAAAGTCAGAGATGATTTCCGGTTTAAATGGCAAGGGAGTTGCTATTTTGGGCGATTACGATGTCTTCACTCCGCAGATGAAGAGCCTTCATACCTCAAAAACGTTTCTATTCGGTGAAAAACCGCACGACGATATTCGAGCGGCTGATATCGAACTTCGCGATGGTCGTGCTCACTTTGATTTAGTGACACCAGATGGTCGCTCTCCAGTTGCACTGCGACTTCTAGGAGTCCATCAAATCGCCAATGCCCTCGCCGCTGCAACTGTTGCGCATGCGCTAGGAATGAATTCGGAGGAGATCTCCGGTGCTCTCTCACTCGCACAGTCACACGCTTCATGGCGGATGGAGCTACATGAGTTACCTGACTTATTACTCATCAATGATTCTTACAACGCCAGTCCAGATTCCATGGAGGCTGCACTTCGTACCCTTGCGCATCTCTCTCAAGAACGCGGCGGCGAGTCATGGGCATTCATCGGAAAGATGGCAGAGCTCGGCGAGTCTTCTCCAGCAGAGCACGCTTCTATTGGCACCCTTGCTTCAGAGATTGGCATTGATCACTTAGTCGCAATTGCCGCTCCAGAGTATGGGGGAGCGCTGAGCGATTCCGGAAGTACATCTCTGCATCTCTGCAGAGATCAGAGTCAGGCTCTAGAGCTGCTCGCCTATATGAATAGAGGGGATGTTGTGCTCATCAAAGCATCACGTTCCGAAAAATTTGAAGAACTTGCAAGCGCGATAGAAATATTCTGGATGAATAAGATTGAGAATGAGATGGCGGAAAACTCATGAAAGATATTTTGATTGCGGGCTCCCTCTCACTCTTCTTCTCGCTCTTTGGTACCCCACTTCTCATCAAGGCGCTGGCGCGTCGAGGGTATGGTCAATTCATTCGAGATGATGGGCCCTCTTCTCATCACGTGAAGCGAGGAACACCCACAATGGGTGGGCTGATCATAATTTTCTCTGTCATCGTTGCATATTTCATCGCCCACCTGATCACAGGAAACACAGTAAGCGTTTCAGCAATTTTGGTGCTTGGTCTCGTCATTGCGCTTGGCCTAGTCGGATTTATTGATGACTATTTGAAAATTACTAAACAGAACTCTGATGGACTCAGCGGCAAACATAAGATTCTAGGGCAAGTAGTGGCCGCTTCAATCTTTGGTTACCTCGGACTTCAATTTGCAGATAAGGATGGACTTACGCCAATAAGTCTTCAGCTTTCAACAGTACGAGATACATCCATAACCCTGGGCGTAGTTGCCGTTGTTGCATGGGTAGCGTTTATGGTGACTGCTACAAGTAACGGTGTGAATTTAACTGATGGACTTGATGGTCTTGCTACGGGTGCATCAGTGATGACATTTATTGCATTCATTCTGATTGGTGTTTGGGAATTTGGTGAGAGCTGTGCAATTTCAAGTAGCGCCAATTGTTATGAGGTCAGAGATCCACTTGATCTCGCTGTATTAGCGGCAGCATTCGCAGGATCTTGCACAGGATTTCTTTGGTGGAACGCTTCGCCTGCAAAGATATTTATGGGAGACACCGGTTCCCTTGCGCTAGGAGGCGCACTTGCAGGAATTGCAACATCTCTTCGAGTAGAGCTGCTTCTAGTCCCACTCGGAGGCCTCTTTGTGATTATTACTCTCTCGGTAATTCTTCAAAGACTTTACTTTAAGATCACCGGCGGCAAGCGGCTCTTTAAGATGGCACCGCTACAGCATCACTTTGAGTTACTGGGCTGGGGTGAAGTCACAATCGTTCTCAGATTCTGGATTATCGCTGGATTAAGCGTTGCTCTTGGCCTAGGGCTCTTCTACACCCAATGGGTAGGGAGCTAGTCAGAGTTCGCCATGGCACTTCACTCGTATCTTAATCTCGCAGATAGACGGATTCTCGTCGCCGGTGCAGGCGTAACTGGCATCGCAGTTGCTAAAGCCTTAACTGCCAAAGACGCGCTTGTTCGTTTCGCAGATGAGAAGGTAGTTCACGTTGACGGCTACGAGGTCTTAGATCCGAGCGGAATTAGTGCTGACGATTTTGATGCGCTGATGATCTCACCAGGGTGGCGAGAAGATCACCCTTTAGTCCTTTTAGCGAGAGCTAGCGATAAGGAGATTCTCAACGAGATCGATTTCGCTTGGTCTCTCAAGAACGAGAGAGCACCTCAACAAAAGTGGCTGGCACTTACAGGAACGAATGGCAAGACAACAACTGTAGAGATGATCGAACACATTCTTGTAACCGCTGGCTTCTCAGCGACTGCCTGTGGCAATGTTGGCAAGACTGTCGTAGAAAGCGTGAATGCTTCAGAGAATTATGACTATCTCATTCTTGAGCTTTCATCATTTCAATTACATTGGTTAGAAGATGCGCAGTTCACCTCATCAGCAATCCTTAATATTGCAGATGATCATGTTGATTGGCATGGAAGTTTTGAAGCTTATGCGCAAGCAAAGATTTCAATTCTTGATAAGTCAGCCACCGCGATTCTCAATGCAGGTGATGGGGAAGTTGTGACTAGAACATCACATTGGCTCGGGCGAAAGATTTTCTACTCGCTAGATACACCTTCTCCGGGTGAGCTAGGAATTGTTGAAGAGCTTCTGGTTGACCGCGCTTTTGTGGCAGATTCACAAGAGGCTGGACTATTCGCTGAGCTATTGGAGATAACGCCGAGCGTCCCACATCAAGTGTCCAACGCTCTTGCTGCAGCAGGTCTTGCCCGCACGATTGGAGTTACTCACGAGCAGATTCGAACCGGGCTCGCAACCTTCAAACCCGGACGACATCGTATTGAGGAAGTCGCGGTGGTAGATGGCGTGAAGTGGGTCGATGATTCAAAGGCGACAAATCCTCATGCCGCTGCTGCTTCCATCCTTTCGCACTTGTCGGTGATTTGGATTGCTGGAGGTCTTGCTAAAGGCGCAGCTATGGAGCCTCTTGTTGATCGAGTTTCTAGTCGACTCAAGGCGGCAATTCTTATCGGCCAAGATCGTGCACTGATTGAGAGCGCGCTCCGAGCGAGAGTGCCAGAGCTGCCGATTTATCTTATCGATCCACCTCAAGGTTATTCCAAGGGAACATCAGAGAATCAATTCATGGAATCAATCGTCCGCGCAGCTCAAGAGATTGCTAGCGAAGGTGATGCCGTTCTTCTGACACCAGCATGCGCATCAATGGACCAATTTAATTCATATGGAGATAGAGGCGATCGCTTCCATGAGGCAGTAAAGAAGGTAGTGATCCATGAAAAGTAAGAGCAGAATTTCTTTTCTTAATACCCCAGTCAATCATTTCTATATGCTGATAGTAAGTACAGGAATCCTTGCCGTACTAGGACTCATCATGGTTTTCTCTGCCTCTTCTATTCATGCAATTGACACGAAGGGGTATGCATTTGCGGTAGCAATCAGGCAATTTATATTTCTCGTGGTGGCTATTCCGACAGCTATATCTTTAGCGCGGCTATCGATTGAACGTTGGGAATTGATTGCAAAATTTGGACTCATTATTTCAATTGGTTTGCTTGCCATTGTCTTGATTCCTGGCGTAGGTAAGACGGTCAATGGAAATCGAAATTGGATTAATCTTCGCGTTGTCGATGTACAGCCCGGCGAATTTATTAAATTTCTTCTCATACTGTGGGCAAGCCTTATCCTCGCGCGTAAAGAACGCAATGAAAAGTTCAAAATCAATGCTCCCGCACTTATTGCACCAGGCTTTTTGATTGCTATGGCTCTTCTCATGCAGGGCGGCGACCTTGGAACTACCGCGGTAGTGGGCGCAATTATGGCTGGCCTACTTTTTATTTCAGGTATGGATCTCAAGAAGATGGGCATCGTCGCTGGCATTCTCAGTATCGGATTAGCAATCGGTATTGCATCTTCTGCATATCGTCGTGCGCGTTTCTTCGTCTTCCTCGACCCTTTTGACCCAGCTCAGTATAAAACTGCAGGTTGGCAACCAGCTCATAGTTTGTTGGGCTTAGCTAGCGGAGGTGTATTTGGAGCAGGCTTGGGTGGAAGTAGACAGAAATGGGGAAATCTCCCAGAGGCCCATACCGACTTTATCTTTTCGGTAATTGGTGAAGAGTTAGGACTTCTTGGAACCCTCTCTGTCTTACTCCTGCTAGCGGCCCTTATCTATGCGATATTTAGAATTGCACTTCGAGCAGAAGACCCATTCTCCCGATATGCATGTGCTGGCATCGGATGCTGGATTGGAATTCAAGCAATTCTCAATATCGGAACTGCAATCAGCGTTCTACCAGTAGTCGGTGTGACTCTTCCCCTGCTCTCATATGGCGGTTCGGCGTTGCTAACGACAATCCTTGCATTAGGTTTTGTAGCAGGAGTAGGCCTGCGCGATCGAGAAGTCTCGACAGCGCTCGTCAAACGATTCTCAAAGAAGTAAGTCTCATGCGAGCAGGATGGATGTAATGAAAGTTCTCTTAGCTGGTGGCGGAACGGCAGGCCATGTTGAGCCAGCCCTTGCTATCGGTCGGGCGCTCAAAGCATCGGACTCGTCTACAGAGCTATTGTTCCTCGGCACAGCTGGCGGTCTTGAGAGTTCGATTATTCCTGCCGCTGGATTTGCGCTTCATCTCATCCCGAAAGTTGAAGTACCGAGACACCTAAGCACCACTCTGCTCATGACACCATTTAAATTGGCCGCATCGATACGCGAGACTATGCGTGCTCTCAAAGGAGTTGATTGCGCGATTGGCTTCGGAGGCTATGTTTCTGCGCCGATGTATTGTGCCGCTTTTCTCAAGCGAGTTCCTTTTCTGATACATGAACAAAACGCTAAGCCGGGATGGGCCAATCGCATTGGTGCACATCTCACGCCCTGGCGCGCGATTTCATATCCGATTAATAAAGGAAAATTGAAAGGAGCGACTCTCACAGGACTTCCTCTGCGAGCCGATGTCTTGACCGCAATAGCTAGCGCGACCCCCGATTGGTCAACAGCGCGTCAAAAGGCACAGCAGGTTCTGCGTACTCGCTATCACCTATCTGAAACGGGACCAATCCTCTTTGTCTTCGGTGGATCTCAAGGTTCACAAGCAATCAATTCGGTGATTGATTCATCGAGAGCCAGACTCAATGAGCTCGGAATTTCAATAATTCATGGAGTGGGAAGAAATAATCCTGCCTCCGTAAGTAGCTCCCAATATGTTGCTCTCCCATACATCGAAGAGATGGCGTTGCATTATTTAGCGGCAGATATTGTGATCTCTCGAAGCGGGGCGGTCACATGTGCAGAGTTCGCTGCGCTGGGCAGATTCGCACTCTTCATCCCGCTACCAGTGGGCAATGGCGAGCAGGCACTCAACGCCGCACAGTTAGTTTCGCAATCACGCGCCGAGATTGTTCATCAAAAGGAGTTCACTCCTGAGTGGATTAAAGGAAATGTTCTCCGTCTCCTTGAGAAGAGCTCTCACCTTGATCCAGTCGGAGAGACTCTCGGAATTAAGGCTGCGGATAAGATTGTGCAGATGATTAAAGAAGCAGCGGGAAGTCGATGAGCTCACTACGGGGCAAGAGAATTCACTTTATTGGAATCGGTGGATCCGGAATGAGCGGCTTAGCACGCATCGCGATTGCTGATGGAATCGAGGTCTCTGGATCAGATTCTAAAGATTCATCTGTTCTCGGCGCCTTAGAAGCGCTAGGTGCAAAAATTTTCAGAAACCACGATGGTAGCCATTGTGAAGGTGCAGATGTCGTCATTTACTCCACAGCAATTTCGCCAAGCAATCCAGAGTTGATTCGGGCGCAAGAGCTCGCTATTCCCATGATGAGGCGTGCCAAGGCACTTGCATCACTTATGGAGGAGAATATTTCGATTGCTGTTGCAGGAACTCATGGCAAGACGACAACGACATCTATGGCAACAGTAGCTTTTCAAAGATGTGGGGTAGATCCTTCTTTCGCAATCGGTGGAACTATCACGGCATCTGGAGCAAATGCTCATCGCGGAAGCGGAGATTTCTTTATCGCCGAGGCAGATGAATCAGATGGTTCTTTTACGGAATATCACCCTCGAGCTGCGATTGTGACGAATGTAGAGCACGACCATGTAGATTTCTTTAAATCAGAAGCTGAAGTGACGCAGGCATTTAAAAGTTTCGTTGCAACAATCGCATCTGATGGATTCCTCATCTATTGCAATGACGATCCCGGCTCTCGGGCACTTGGGATAGCAACTACACACTGCACCTCAATTTCATATGGCGCAGATGAGAGTTCGGATTTGCATATTGATCAGATAGAACTCACTCCAGGAGGGTCGCGAGCAAGAGCGCTATGGCGAGGAAGGGTTGTTGGCATAATCGAATTGCATGTACCAGGCCAGCACAATCTCCTTAACGCTGCCGCCACGCTTGCACTAGGGCTAGCCTTTAACCTGCCGGCAAACGATCTCTTAGCTGGGCTCTCCACTTTCCGCGGTGCAGGTCGCCGCTTCGAACTTAAAGCTACGGTGCATGGAATTCGTGTAGTCGATGACTATGGACACCATCCAACTGAGATTGAAGTTACTCTTGAAGCGGCGCGAAGATATGTGGATGCTGGTCGAATAATCGTGATTTTTCAACCACATAGATACTCACGCACAGAAGCTTTTCTGGAGAAGTTCGCCAGCACCCTTGATCAGGCAGATGATGTCACCCTGCTTGAGATCTATGCCGCGAGTGAGCAGCCAATAGCCGGAATGAGCTCATCTCTCATCGCAGATCTCATGATGCACGGAAAGTTCATTCCCAATTTTATTGAAGCTACAGACCGTGTCATTGAGTTAGCCAAACCTGGCGATCTCATCCTCACCTTGGGTGCCGGAGATGTGAACTCGCTTGCTCCGATTATTGCCGAGGGCCTCAGAAAACGTTTTGAGTCACAGTAGCGATGAGACAGCGCACCAAAGTAGCTATCGTTGCAATTCTTCTTTTTGCATCTCTGACATATCTCTTTGCCTTCTCACCGGTATTTCAAGTCAAGACAATCAAGGTCTCGGGTAACCCACAGGGCGTTTCTCAATCTCTGATACTTGAGAAAGCCCAGATTTCAGTTGGCGATAAATTGGCCCGGATAGAACCGCGGACAGTCTCAACAAGACTCTCCGCTCTGAATTGGATTAGTGCAATTAAGCTAGAGCGAAATTGGTTTCGAGGGGAAATTCAATTAACGATTACCCCGCGAATAGCTGTTGGAATTTATCGAGGAAGAGCGCTCGATAAGGGCGGAACGCTCTTCGATCTTCCAACTGGAACCCCATCTGATCTCCCCGAGGTCAGGGCAGCAAATCCCCAGCTGGGACTTCTGGCAATTGAGCTCTTCAAAGAACTTCCCGGTGATTTACGTAACTCGCTCCTTTCAATGAACGCCAACAACGAATCTTCGATTGCCTCGGTCCATCAAAGAGGAACACGTGAGATAAAGATTCAGTGGGGATCGATTGAAGAAATGGCTCTTAAAATAAAGGTATATCGCGCACTTTTGGAACTTCCCGAAAATAAAGAAATTACGATGGTTGATCTATCAGCACCTCATGCACCTATCGTGAAATAAACCCTCTACGACAGGTGTAGATATTGGCTCGTGTTGGTTTTTGATTACGCCTCTCGAACACCATACCTTGCGACCAACAAAGTGATTAGAAATGTGACTCTCAAGAGAGGGTTTACAGTTCTTAAGGAGGCTTCAAGTGGCTGCACCACAGAACTATCTCGCCGTAATTAAGGTCGTCGGTATCGGCGGAGGTGGAGTAAATGCAATCAATCGCATGATTGAAGTTGGGCTCAAGGGAGTCGAATTCATTGCAATCAATACAGATGCACAACACTTATTAATGAGTGATGCAGATGTGAAACTCGATATTGGTCGTGCATCTACCAAGGGTCTCGGTGCAGGTGCTGCACCTGATAAGGGTCGACAAGCAGCTGTTGATCACACAGAAGAAATTGAAGAAATTCTCCGCGGAGCGGATATGGTTTTTGTTACAGCAGGAGAAGGCGGCGGCACAGGAACTGGCGGTGCTCCAATTGTTGCAAAGATTGCGCGCGATCTCGGTGCACTCACAATCGGTGTAGTAACCCGTCCATTCTCTTTCGAAGGAAAAATTCGTACTCGTCAAGCAGATGAAGGAATCGATGCACTCCGCGAGCACGTTGATACCTTGATTGTTATTCCTAACGATCGCCTTCTTGCAATATCAGATCGCAACATCACAGCACTTGATGCGTTCAAGAGCGCAGATCAAGTTCTTCTCTCTGGTGTTCAGGGAATCACTGAAATCATCACACAGCCAGGACTTATCAACCTTGACTTTGCGGATGTGAAAACTGTAATGACCGATGCCGGATCAGCTCTTATGGGAATTGGTTCAGCCCGCGGAGAGAACCGCGCAACTCGCGCCGCTGAGCTAGCTATCTCAAGTCCACTTCTTGAAGCTTCAATAGATGGAGCAATGGGAGTCCTACTCTCTGTTGCAGGTGGCTCTGATTTGGGTCTCTTCGAAATCAATGAGGCGTGCGAGCTTGTTCAATCTGCAGCGCATCCTGATGCGCGAATTATCTTTGGCACAACAATCGATGATGCTCTGGGTGATGAAGTTCGTATCACTGTCATTGCCGCCGGGTTTGCTGGGGGAGAGCCAAAGAAAGTTGAAATGCCTTCTATAAACGCTGCATCTCTCTCGGGAGTAGCTGATCCAATTCCATCCAATGACCCGCTCTCGGTAGCACTTGATCTCGATGGTTCTCAGGGGCGCAAGCGAATTACATTTGAAGAGCTTGTATCTGAAGACGAGATTGATGTTCCTGACTTCATGAAGTAATTGAAGTACGGTGCCGCAATGAGCACTCGTTTTACCAAGCGCGCTGGAGGCGTAAGCCAAGGTGAGTTTGCTTCGCTCAACCTTGCCCTCCATGTTGGCGATCGTGCAGACGATGTTCGCCGCAATAGAGAGATCGCCGCAACAGATATAGGCGCAGATCTTGTCGGTGTTCAATATATGAATCAGGTCCATGGCAACCGAGTTGTGATCGTCGAAGAGCCTAGCGATGAAGAACCAACGGCAGATGCTCTTATTACCGGCATCCCTGGAATAGCGCTTGCAGTGATGGTTGCTGACTGCATTCCACTGCTTCTCAAATCTGATGTTGCTGTAGCAGCGGTACATGTTGGGCGTCGAGGTTTAGTAAATGATGTAACGCGAAGCGCTCTCCATGTAATGCGCGAGATGGGGGCAGAACACATCACTGCAATTATTGGCCCCTCAATATGTAGTCGCTGCTATGAAGTGTCAGAGGAGATATTTAGTGAGGTGGCCACTCTTCATCCGCTGGCAGCTTCTCGAACAGAGCGAAACACTCCAGCCCTAGATCTACCAGCTGCGCTTCGTGCGGTCCTCGAATCAGAGTCAATTTCATTTATTGACGAGTTTGAATGCACTTTTGAGAGTCTTAGCCTTTTCTCCTATCGAAGAGATGCAATCACAGGTCGCCAAGCAGGAATAATCTCGCTATGAGTACTCGCCGAGAAGAAATCTCATCTGCTCTTGAGGGTGTACAAGAGGAGATTGCTGCATATTCACCAACGCTCATCGTCGTTACAAAGACTTACCCAGTAAGTGATGTAGAAATCCTCGCATCACTCGGTGTTCGCGATTTTGGAGAGAACCGCAATGAAGAAGGAGTGGATAAATCACCTGCGATATCGGGCAGATGGCATTATCAAGGAGAGATTCAGAGCAAGAAAATTCGATCGATTTTGAGTTGGGCCGACTGCCTACACTCCTTAGATTCGCTCGACCATGCCCAGAAGATTTCAAGAACCATCTCAGAAGATGGCAGGACTATCGATCTCTTTCTTCAGCTCTCACTCGATGGCGATCCTGCGAGAGGGGGAGTGCTTGAAAGTGAGCTGATTGGTTTCGCGGAGGCTACTTCTACACTCCCTGGCATACATCTTCTAGGAATAATGTGTGTACCTCCCGTGGAAATGGAGCCGTCAACAGCCTTTTCCAAGATCGCCCTTATCCATCAAGGGTTTAAAGCAAGATTTCCGCAGTCGCCTTCACTCTCGGCAGGTATGAGTCAGGATTACATGCTTGCCCTCGAACATGGTGCGACACATATCCGAGTGGGGAGCAAAATCCTCGGTAAGCGTACCTACCCCTAGTAAACTTTTCATATGTCATCTGCGCTCAATAAGGTTATGGGTTTTCTCGGTCTCGTAGATTCCGATGAGAGCCAAGAGGTTGTCGAATCAACTACCGAAAAGAAAACCACTCGTGATTTGGGTCGACGTTCTTCAGAACCAACTGGGGTTACAGTCGTTGGATCGCGTACAGCTCTGGTGCAACCTCACTCAGCAGCCGTCGAAGATAACAACGCTTACAACATCATTACTTTGCAACCGCGCTCTTACTCTGAGGCTCGCAAAGTTGGCGAGTATTACCGCGAAGGAAATCCGGTCATCATTAACCTAGATGACATGGAAGAGAGTGAGCGCAAGCGCCTCGTTGACTTTTCAAGCGGACTTGTCTTCGGTCTCAACGGTCGTATTGAACGAATTAGCCTCAAGGTTTTTCTTCTCTCACCAGCTAACGTCAATGTGAGTAATGAAGATAAGAGCGCAGCTCAAGCAACATTTTTTAACCAGAGCTGATTTCTCAGCATGACCATCAAAGGCATCATCCTTCAGCTGCTCACCCTCTTTGAAGTAGCGCTCTTTATCCGCCTCGTCATCGATTACATTCGAATCTTTGCCCGCAACTGGCGCCCAAATTCACTCGTGATGGCTCTCTTTGAAGTTATTTACTCCATCACAGAACCAGCGATGTCATTTGTTCGACGATTTATTCCACCACTTCGAATAGGTGGAGTAGCACTCGATCTATCTTTTATCGTATTAATTTTTGCAATCAATACGCTTCAGAAATTAATCAGCGTACTTCTTTAACTCAAATCCAAATTCGAGCTCATCTTCGATATACGAGATATCAGGATCGCGCGTCATTGATAGTGCGAGAACTTCAGCAGAGATATGTTGCGCACCCGCTAGCCACGTTTCGACGAGCGAATCTGAAGCATTCCATTTAACTTCAATACGATCTGAAATCTCAAAGCCGTCACTCTTGCGACGTTCCTGAATCGCCCTGATAATCTCTCGAATTTGGCCAGCTGCGATCAGTTCAGGTGAGAGCGCTAAATCCAACGCCAAACTCTCGCCATCATGGCTGGCCACCATCCACCCGCTCTTTGGCACCTCGGTGATGACAAGATCTTCGAGTCCAATTTCGAAGGTTCCAACAGTAGCCACACCTGATGCGCGCAGAAGCTTGACTAATGAAACTGCATCTTCTGAGGCGATAATTTTTGCAACATCTTGTACCGCTTTGCCGTACTTCGCGCCTAGGCTCTTGAAGTTAGCTTTTATCGAGACATCAACGAGATCTCCATCGGCATCTGCGATGTCGGCTAAATCAAGGACGTTGAGCTCATCAGAGATTTGCTCTTTCATTTCAACAGGGAGAGATGACCAGCCTTGAGCAGAGATGAGTGCACGCTGCAGAGGTTGTCTAATCTTCACACCAGATTCAGCGCGAGCAGCGCGTCCTAGTTCAACAACACGTCGTGTCATTGCAACCTGCTTATTGAGTTCGAGGTTGATCAGCGACTGATCTGCAACCGGAAA
>WLPB01000060.1 GCA_009698975.1 Actinomycetota bacterium
CCTGGAAGGTACTTGCCAGTCAGCACACCTTGCGCCATTGGCGACCAAACAATCTGACCGATTCCTTCTTTACGCGAGAGTGGAACTACCTCTGCTTCGATTACACGCCAGAGAGCTGAATACTGTGGCTGGCTTGAAACGAAACGGTTATAGCCGCGGGCATCTTGAATCTTCAGCGCATCCTTAATCTCGGTCGCATTCCATTCTGAGAAACCGATGTAGCTGACCTTTCCTTGACGAATCAGATCATCAAATGCAGAGAGAGTCTCTTCAAGTGGAGTCTCCACATCGAAGCGATGTGCTTGATATAAATCAATGTGGTCGGTATTTAAACGCTTGAGTGAGGCGTGGCAGGACTCCATGATGTGCTTACGAGAGAGCCCTCGATCATTTTTACCAGTTCCTGTTGGGTGGTAGACCTTTGTAAAGAGCTCGTATGACTCGCGGCGAACACCCTTGAGTGCCTTACCCAAAATTGTCTCGGCCTTGGTGCCCGCATATACATCGGCGGTATCAAAGGTTGTAATGCCGACATCGAGTGCGGCTTTAACGCACTTGTTGGCAGCCTCCGCCTCTACTTGTGAACCGTGGGTGACCCAGTTTCCATAAGCAATCTCTGAGACGTACATTCCTGATGAGCCGAGGCGACGATATTCCATGTTGCTATCGTAAGTGGTGAGTTGATTGTTGCCAACCACTACTAGCTATGGTTTGGTACGCACACAACTTAATAGCTTCAAATCGTGGTCTTGTTAGGGGAAGTTCGGTGCAATTCCGACGCTGACCCGCAACCGTAAGAGCGAGAGAATCGCTTAAGTCGGATTACCTAACTCGCCATTTTTGACAAACACCCGCCGTGGTTTGCGGGGTGTAGTCGCAGATGCCGCTCTCTGGCCGTTGCTTGCTACCCCTGTGAGACCCTTTTTTTAGGAGCTCCAGAATGAAAAGAATGAAAGTAATTACGATTGCAATATCTGTAATCCTCGCCTCATCACTAATTCCCTCCGCTGAAGCCGCTTCTAAGGGCTATCGTTATTGGGGCTATTACCAAGCTCAATCTAAATTTGGTGACACATCGCCGAAAAGCGTTTCCTGGAAAGCTTCAATGACTGGACCCACATCAAAAATTCCTGATGGATCTGTCGAAGGATGGGTTTTCACATTTGATAACAGCGATATTCCGTCAACTCCCCCATCTGTTAAACCTTCATTTGGCAAAATTTGTGGAACTACAAAAGCCGAAGAAGGGATGAAGAGAGTTGCAATCGTCATTGATTTTGGTTCACCACTGATCGCCCCTAAGGGAGAGAAAGTTGCAAGGACAATTACGCGCTGTGTTGTTACTGGAAAAGACTCTCTGGGGATAGATATCCTCGCACAGGTAGTAAAGGTACGCACAGCTAGTTCTGGCTTTGTTTGTGGTCTCAACGGTTATCCTGCAAAAGAGTGTGGCGTAGAGATAGCAACGCCTAAAGGCCTAAAGAAGTAAAGCAGTCATGGGAAATCGCACGCTAGTCCATCCACTTACGATGTGGATCTTCTTCATCGTAATTGCAATTGGAGTCGTCACATCCGGCAACTCCATCTATGCGCTGGCTGCGATTTTCCTTGCTGCAATCTTCGTTAAATTCCGAGGCGATAGCGGTCCCTGGCGAAATAGTTTTCGCTGGTCCCTCTACCTCGGCCTCTATCTTCTAGTAATTCGACTCTTCGCATCGGTATTAATTGGTGTTCCAATTCCCGGCACCACCCTCTTTACTCTCCCCCGAATATCACTACCCGCATGGCTTCCAGGAATTCGAATCGGCGGGCCCGTCACGCTTGAACGCCTTACTTTCTCTATGCAAGAAGCGATCATGATTGCAACAGTAATTGCACTCTTTGGTGCTGCTAACGCAGTCACAAGTCCACACAAACTCCTGCGCACACTTCCTGCCAGCGTCTATCAAATTTCGGTTGCACTCACGATTGCCACATCTATCCTGCCTCAGTTTATTGCCAGTGTCGCACGCATCAGAGAGGCACAATTTTTAAGAAATGGATTACGTCCGAGACTGACTTCGATAGCCGTGCCTCTACTCGAAGAGAGCTTGACACGTTCGGCACATCTGGCGGAGTCAATGGAGTCCCGTGGCTATGGTCTCTCTCGCACCCGTTCTCGATATCGTCCGTTTTCATTCACATCCACGGACTTTTCATTTCTCTTCAGCGCATTGATTCTTTCGTTGGCGATGACGCTCTCATGATTAAATTTTCTGGAGTCTCTCTTCTCTATCCTCATTCAACAAAGACGGTCCTCGAGTCACTCACCTGTGAAATTGAAGAGGGCGAGATGGTTCTTGTCATGGGTCATACCGGCAGCGGAAAATCATCACTGCTCCGATTGGTCAATGGATTAGTGCCGCACCACACTGGCGGCATCTTGGCTGGGGAGATTACCGTCAATGGACTTACGACTCGAACCCTACGTCCAGGTGAACTTGCCGGCATCGTGGGTATCGTGGGTCAGAACCCGATTGATGGATTCGTGGCAGACACTGTCGAAGAAGAGATCGCCTTCGGAATGGAGTCTCTTAATTTCACTCCTGATTTAATGCGAAAGCGAGTCGAAGAAGCGCTCGATCAAGTAGGCCTGGCTCAACTGCGCAATCGAACCATTGCCACACTCAGTGGAGGCGAACAACAACGAGTTGCTATCGCTTCAGCCCTTGTCATGCATCCAAAAATTCTTTTGTTAGATGAACCTACATCTGCTCTGGATCCAATCGCCGCTGAAGAAATTCTTGCCCTACTGCATCGTCTTGTTCACGATTTGAGTATCACTGTGATCATCGCCGAACATCGATTAGAGCGTGTTATTGGGTATGTTGATCGAATTCTGCTGATCGAAGAAGATGGAAAATCACACCTAGGCCTTCCCGCAGATATTCTCTTGATAAGCGATCTAGTGCCGCCAATAGTGAAATTAGCTCGGGCACTTAAATTGCCAGATATCGGAACAAGTACCCGTGAGGTAAGGCGGGCAAGTGCTCATCTTCGCGACACTCTTCCGGAGATTCCAGAAATCATGCGAAATTCAGGAACGGCTACAGTGGTTGCAGATACAGTCTGCGTAGATTATGACGAAAAAAGTGCAATCTCGCAGATCTCACTGACACTTCGTTCTGGCGAAATTACCGCCCTCATGGGGCGCAATGGCGCAGGTAAGAGCACCCTGATTCGCGCACTTGTCGGTATCCAAAAGTTAAAGAGCGGAAAAGTTTCCATCCACGGAAAGTCAATCGATCAATATTCATCGGTAGCGAGAGCAGAGTTAATCGGATATGTCCCACAAGAGCCGGGAGATCTTCTCTTTCGAACAACTGTGGCAGAAGAGTGCGCTGCCGCTGATAAGGATTCAAAACTTTCACCTGGAACAACTCTGGCGCTATTACATGAGAACATCAGCGCAATTAATCCGGAATCACACCCGCGCGATCTCTCGGAAGGTGAGCGGTTAGCGCTTGTCTTAAGCATTGTTCTTGCTTCAGAACCTGCACTATTAATTCTTGATGAACCAACTCGTGGGCTAGATTACGAAGCGAAAGAGCGGCTGGCCACCTATTTGCGCCGTGTGGCTGATGAGAATGGCACAACAATTTTAATTGCCACTCATGATGTCGAGCTGGTAGCTGAGCTAGCGAATCGAACAATCTTTCTAGCCGATGGCGACAAGGTTGCCGATGGCGAAACCATCGATGTCCTTCTTGCCTCGCCTGCATTTGCTCCACAAGTTGCAAAGGTCATGTCTCCGCGACGTTGGCTCACCGTGGGAGATGTCTTGCAATCGCAACAGCTAGCGAGCAATTCATGAAGAGTCGTCTGGCGCTCCTTGTATTAAATGCTTTCTCAATCCTGGGCTTTATCTGGCCTTTTCTTGTTCCCAGCCAATCACTGGCTGATAAGGCTAGTTGGTTCTTTCTCGCAACGACTCCGATTGCAATTGGCTTAATTGTCGCTCTCATTTCACAGGAAGAGCTTGGTTCCAAAAGAATTGCATTGCTCGGAACTCTCACCGCACTCATCGCCGCACTTCGCCCACTTGGAATCGGTGCAATTGGAATTGAACCAATGTGGTTCGCCTTAATTCTTGCCGCTCGTGCAATCGGACCTACCTTTGGATTTCTCCTTGGATCACTGAGCATGCTCTTATCTGCACTGTTAACTGGCGGTGTGGGTCCATGGCTTTCATATCAAGTATGCGCAGCAGCTCTCATTGGATGCGGTGTTGCAATCATTCCTGCGAAAACACGTGGTGGGCGCGAAACTATTGCGCTCGTTCTTTACGGAGTTCTCGCATCGGCCTTCTTTGGAATAGCGATGAATCTGCAGTTCTGGCCGTGGGCGTTAGGTAGCGGTACTGAACTTTCTTATCTCCCTGGCGGCGGATTAACCGAGAATATTTCACGCTTCTTCACCTATCACTTCGTCTCATCCCTTGCCTGGGATATACCGCGCGCAATTTTGACGGCAACTCTTATTTCACTGGGTGCAAAGCCAATTCTGGGCGCTCTCAGAAGACTGCAAATTCAATCTCGATTTACAGATCACAGCGAACTCGCTGCAATTGCGTTAGCTAACGGACGTGCGAAGTAACCATAGGTAATTCAATAATCGTGGCACTTGAATCGCGCCCTCGAACATCGACGATTACCTCATCACCAATTGCAAAATCTGGCGATAGTAAAGCCAGTGCAATTCCTTTTTTCAGTGATGGCGAGAAAGTACCGCTGGTTATCACTCCGACTTCAGCACCATGGTGCGATTTCACAGTCATCCCCGCGCGAGGGATTCCGCGATCGTTGGATGCAAGACCACGCAGTCGACGTGTAGCTCCCGCACTCTTCTCCTCGTTCAGGGCGATGGAACCTCTGAAAGATTCTTTCTTCCACCCCACCGCCCAGGTAGATCCGGCTTGTACCGGGGAAATTTCTGGAGTGAGTTCGTGGCCGTGTAATGGATAACCCATCTCGGTGCGCAAAGTATCTCGAGCGCCTAAACCGCAGATAAGACCTTGGAAAGGTTGCATCGCTAATTCGAGGGCGGCCCAGACGATCGCGGCATCGCTCCAACGAGGAAGAAGTTCATAACCATGCTCTCCTGTGTAACCGGTACGACAGAGAATTACGTCGCAGCCAGCAATAGTGACATGAGTAAAAGCCATGTAATCCATGGTCGGAGTAACACCCAGAGACTCAATCACCGCAAAAGCTTTCGGGCCTTGCAAAGCCAAAACCGCAAACTCTTCATGCAAGTTAATGATTTCAATCTGACTTGGCTTATCTTCTAAAAGAGTCGCGACAACTTTAGTGGTGTTGGAAGCGTTAGGAATGAGAAAGAAATCGGTTGGAGAATTTCGGTATGCAATGAGGTCATCGATGACGCCTCCGCGCTGATTACAGAGCATCGTGTACTGCGCTTGGCTATCACCGATTCGGTTGAGATCATTTGTTAATTGAGTATTGAGAAACTCGAGCGCGCCCTCGCCCTTCACACTCGCTTTGCCGAGGTGTGAGACATCAAAGAGACCGACGCGTTCGCGCACCGCCATATGCTCAGCAAGGACACCCGATCCAGGGTATTCAATGGGCATGAGCCAGCCACCAAAGTCGGCCATCTTCGCGCTGAGCTCAATATGTTTTTGGTGCAATGGTGAGTTTTTCACATGGACAACTTACACTTACGCCCGAAGGATTGACCGTTCAACCCGCGCACCCAAGGAGAACCATGACCACGATTAAGATTTCTGATGGCATTATCAAAGATGACATTCTTGTTGTGGGCCTTTCAATCAAAACAGCCAAGGGTTCGCTTCAGATTGAATCTGGCGATCTCGCACTCGAGACCAAGGCTCTACTGGCATCGCTCAATGATCTAGGAGCGACCGGAAAGAGCGATGAAGTTATTCTTATTCCTGGCACAAATACTCGGCTGATTGCATTTACCGGACTCGGTAAGGCTGAAAGTGTCTACAACGATGAGGTCTTGCGCCGAGCAGCTGGCGCAGCGGCTAGAGCTGTCGCCGGAAACTCAAGTGCAACATTTGCCCTTCCCGCTAAGAGCGCCGCAGCCGTGAAGGCGGTAGCAGAAGGTGCAGCGCTAGGGGCGTACCTATTTGATCAGTTTAGAGGATCTACTAAGTCGGCACAGAAGAGCCCACTTAAATCAATCACCGTCTACTCTTCATTGGTAAATGGCGCGCAAGCTAAAGCACTTGCCGAACACGCAGGAGTGATTGCAAAGTACACAACTACGGTTCGCGATTTAGTGAACACTCCCCCAAGCCACCTCACTCCAGATTCATTCTGCAAGATTATGAGTGAAGTAGTGAAGGAAGCTGGTGGCGCAGCACTTGGCCTAAAGGTAACAATTTTCAATGAGAGTCAATTGAAGAGTAAGGGTTACGGCGGCATCACCGCAGTTGGACAAGGTTCTGCCAATCCACCACGACTCCTTCATATTTCTTATCAACCCAAAGGCGTGAAGGCGAAGAAGAAATATGCCTTCGTCGGCAAGGGAATCACTTTTGATACCGGCGGCCTTGCTCTTAAGCCAGCACTGGGCATGGAAGCGATGAAATCAGATATGGCCGGAGCTGCTGCAATCTCTGCTGCAGCAGTTGCAATCGCTGTTTTGAAAATTCCCGTAGCAATTGATGCTTGGGCGCCACTCGCTGAAAACATGGTCAGCGATAACGCAACTCGTCCTTCTGACATCATCACTATGTACGGTGGAAAAACTGTTGAAGTTCTCAATCCAGATGCCGAAGGTCGCCTAGTTCTCGGAGATGCTCTCGTGAAG
>WLPB01000061.1 GCA_009698975.1 Actinomycetota bacterium
CGAATCCAGAAGCAACATACTTGCTGTCAGTGATCGCCAAGGAATTGAAGCGTTGAACTGTTGCATCGATGCAACAAGTTGCTTGCCATTAATTTTCGGCATTGAAAATGGAAGGCCCTGAAATCCGCCTGTGATTTCGGGGTTGCGATTCATCCAATTCCAGAGTGGTCGCATAAAGCCCTGATAATTCATAGCGCCTTGCCAGCCAAGGCCATTGAGATCACTCGCTTTAAAGTCACCATTTTCAGCTACTAGCCAGGTGTTGGGATTAGTCTCTGCCATTGCACTTCTAATCCCCTGCATTACTTCATCATGAAAATTATCAGCGCCTTGTACACCAGTCATATTTCCCACATCGATGCGCCAACCGGCCATGCCGTTAACTGGGGAAATCCATCGACGAACAATTGAATTCTTTCCTGAATACATTACCTTTCGAAGGTTCTTTGATGCGAAGTTAAATTTTGGCAGTGACTCTAAGCCGAACCAACCGACATATCCCCACTTGATGCTCTTATCCCAATAAAAGTAAGAACGTTCTTTAGATTTACGGTCCTTCTTGGCAGTTGCAAGCCATTTATGTCCTTTGCCGCAGTGGTTAGAGGTGAGATCTCCGAGAATTCGAATTTTCTTAGACTTTGCCTTTTTAATTAATGAGAGAAAGGCCTTATCCCCACCAAGAATGGGATCAATATGATCAAAGCTGGTTGCGTCATATCTGTGATTAGACCTCGAAGGAAACATTGGAGTGAAGTAGATTCCATTTACACCGAGATCTTCAATGTATCCAAGCTTCTCTTCTACCCCTATTAAATCTCCACCGTATAACTCTTGGCCGGTGTACTTGCTACGACCTCGTGGGAGTTCATTCCAATCGCGGGGATAAGCCCAATCTGGCGTGATATCAATCTTGCCAGAACGCGCAAATCTATCCGGAAATATTTGATAGAAGACTGATGAGTGAATCCAATCAGGATTGGCAGGTACGGCAACAATCTGAAAATCGTTGTTGCTATGAACATCATGGTCGTACAGGCCGGAGGCATTTAACCATTCGTACTTTCCTCCACCGATAAAGACAAAGCGATAGACGGTATGAATATTGTGAATCTTCAGAGAAACTTTGTACCAGTCTTCGGTCTTATTCGATTTCTCTCTCTTCAGCGCATATGTTCGAGGTTCGGCATCCTCATAAACACGCACAAAGCCTTGCTCAAATTGATAACTATGAGGAATCCGCACCCGAAGGTGCACAGTGTCTCCAATGCGAGGAGCAGCATTGCTGACATAGAGCTCGCTGCCATCATGGTGAGGCATCTCGCCGTCAATCCTGGAACTCTTCATCATCGACTCTCCTTTTTTGCTAAAGAAATGGATCCTCTGTCGACAAAATCTCCTACCCACAGTTCACTCTTAATTACTTTATTTTCCTTACCCGCCTCGATTGCCTCAACGACCATCTTTCCGCATGATTTGGCCATTTCATAGGCATCGTAAGAAATTGTTGTAATCTTCGGTTCTGCTGATTCAGCCTGAAAATCCAACATGTTAAGGGCAATGACAGAGAGATCGGACGGAATTGACAGACCATTATGGGCAGCTGACTCTACAAAACCGATCGTTGCGGCATCGACAAGAGACATAATTGCGCTAACTTGAGGGAAGTCATCCTTGAAATGCTTGGCAGCCTCTTTGCCACCTTCAAAGGAGTTGGGGACATCCATGCGGAAGAGTTTAACCTTTAAACTCTTAGCGACAGTTTTGAGCTGATCGTTTAATGCGAAACCAGAGACCAGCACGCCAACACTTATATGCCCCAGATCCCTCAGCTTGGTCAGTGCAAGTCTATAAATTGCTTCAAAATCGGTATCCACATAATTGTATTCAAACCCAACATCGGTACGACCAAGGACTACAAAAGGAACTTTCTCGCGATTAAGCAGGTGAACTCTTTGATCATTCTGCTTCACATTCATCAAGATAACGCCGCCGGAAAAATTCGACCTTAGCAAGTGATCAACATCTGAGTCGTCATCATTTGAGACCGGCCAAATCACACTGTGAAAACCTGACTCACGAACGCCATCGACAATTCCGTCGACTAGGGCACCATTAATTCGGGAGGTTGGAGTCGTAAATAGGTTAGAGATCATCATTGTCACCATGCGCGGTGAACCGCCCGCCAGAGCCGCCGCGGCGTAATTGGATTTGTACCCAGACTCTTCTATTGCAGCTAGAACGCGCTGCTTCGTCTTATCCGAGATTGGGCGCTTACCTGAGAGAACGTAAGAGACCGTGCTCTCTGAGACCCCGGCAAGCTTGGCAATATCTGCACGGGTGGTCATTGCGCCTCATTCTTCAATAATTAAGAGGGTGCCAACCCTTGACTCTCACATAGGCGAAATGTATTCTACAGTATCGTCGACGCGCGTCGATGAATTTAAGCGAGTATGGGGGAATTATGAAAATAAGACATATAGGAGTGGCTCTCCTGGGTCTTGCATTGACGCTTGCGGGAACTGTCATGCCAGCTCAAGCCGCTTCGACTTTGACAGTCTGGGTTAATTCTGGCGAGGAAGCTGCATACAAGGCTGCCTCCGCTGATTGGGCTGCCAAGAATGGAGTCACACTCAATATCGTTGCCAAGTGCGGTCTCGGTGATTGTGGATTAAGCAAGTTGGGACCAGCTGGAGCCGGTCCTGATCTCTTTACCGCATCACACGATAATACTGGTGCACTTGTTAAATCTGGCGTCGTCGCCTCTTTGGGAACCTCAATTAGAAAGAGCGCCTATCCAAAGGCTGTTCTAGAAGGCGTGAGTTTCAATTATCGCGCATGGGGCATTCCAATTTCAGTGAGCAATATTGCTCTTGCTACCAACCTTGATCTTGTGCCAGCAGGCGCTCCGAAGACTTGGGCTGATATGGAAAGCACTTCCAAGTCACTTATTTCTTCAGGAAAGGCATCTGTCGGAATCGTTACACACCTTGATGGTTACTTCATGCAACCATTCTTCGATTCAATCGGTGGATACGTATTTGCAAATAAGAATGGGCTCTATACAAATACAAAGCAGGTAGGGCTTTATTCAAAGAAATTGGCGAGTAACGCTGCATTGATGGATAAGTGGCTAGATGCCAAGCTCTTTGATAAGTCAAATACTTATGATGGCTCTGCATTTACAAATGGCAAAGCGCCATACCAAATTGTTGGTCCGTGGAATATCGATGGATTAAACAAAGCTGGAATTAAGTATGAGATTTCTGGCATTCCAGCAGTGAGTGGCGGAACAGCGAGAGCATTTAGCGGTGTTACTGCAATGTATCTCAATCGCTTCTCAACGAATCAGCTTCTTGCTAAGAAGTATTTAATCGAGGCTGTTCAAACTAAGGCATTCAGCGCAGCTATTACTAAGGCAAATAGCAGTTACCCTGCTAACTCCGAGGCGGCTGCTGATGTCGATCCTAAGAGTGTTGCAGGAAAGATGGGTGCATACGGTGCACTTTGTATTCCAATGCCAAACGTTGCCGAAATGGGCTCTGTATGGACTTATTGGAACGGAGCATTCGCAGATTGGGCAAGCGGAAAGTCAAAGTTTGGACCAGCAATGCAAGCTGCTGCTTCTAACTTGAGCAAGGCGCTAGGCAACTAGTACATCTGCTGAATAAGGGGATCCTGGCCACCGAGGGGTCTAACGCCAGGATCCCCTTCAGCGTAATCGCATTGAATTAATTACTTTAGAAGGGTTCGGTGGTTTTGTGAAGATTTCAAAATTCATGACCCAAAACTCTCGATTCTTCATTGCATATCCCATCGTCTTAATTCTGACGATTATGGCCCTTATGTTGCTCCAAGATCGATCATGGTTTTTAGGGTTCTTCTTTCTTATCTCGGCCTCACTTCTCATCTATATCTATGGAATCAGCAAGAAGATTCCTGGCAAGTATTTGCTGCCTGGTGTGCTTCTTCTGATTCTTTTCCAAGTTTATCCAGCTGTCTATTCAGGATTTGTAGCATTTACTAATGATTCAAATGGTCATCAAATTTCTAAAGAACAAGCAATCGAAGCAATCATCGACGATTCCAAAATACCTTCGGAGAATAGTGCGCCAGTTCCATTCAAAGGCGCCATCAAGGATTCTAGTGAAGAGCTCTTCATCGTCTTTGAATATCCAGCGAGCCAAGTTTGGATAAGTAACGGGATAAAAACTGATTCAGTTCCCGAATCTCAGATAATCCGCTCGGAAGAAATGAAAATTAATCAGATCGCCGGTTTTCAGATTCTTAGTGATTCAGAGTTCACGCAATACGCCTCTGTAGCCCAAGAAATTCAGATTAGGATGCCGGGCAATATCTATCTTCAGCCTGCAGACTTTGAGAATCTAGAAGTCTATGAGCCGAGTTTGAGTTACTCAGTAGCTCGAGATGAAATCGTAGATAAACTCTCTGGAGTAATTTATCGCCCAAATAATAATGGGCAGATGGAAAGTGCAGATGGAGAAGTCCTTTACCCCGGATGGAAAGCAAATGTTGGAATTAAGAATTTCTCCTCAATCGCCACCAATGAGGAAATCCGCCGACCAATTTTGGCTGTATTAACCTGGACCTTTGTAAATGCCTTTTTTGTTGTAACAACTGGTTTTCTCATGGGATTAATTCTTGCTCTTATTTTCAATTTTCCGCAGATGCGTTCAAAACGCTTTTATCGCACTATTTTCATCATCCCCATGGCAATTCCAAGCGTTCTCTCATTCCTGGTCTGGGCTGGGCTATTCACGACCGAAACAGGCGTAATAGATCGAATCTTTGGTCTCTCTATTCCTTGGCTTACTGATGCGTTCTGGGCTCGAATAGCTGTCCTTATCGTAGAGCTGTGGATCACCTTTCCTTACATGTTCCTCATTACAACCGGTGCGATTCAATCAATTCCAGGTGAAATATTAGAGGCAGCTGAAATAGACGGCGCCTCCCCCATTAAATCCTTCAGGCTAATAAAGCTGCCACTTGTAATGAGAACAGTTGCACCGCTACTGGTTGCTTCAGGTGCGATGGCTCTCAATAACTTTGGAGCAATTTATCTGCTGACCGGAGGTGGGCCAACATTTGCTAATTCAAATGGAAACGCGGGTGCGACAGATATTTTGATCTCTTATACATACAAACTTGCATTCAATGCCCAAGAGGGAAATAACTACGGGCTAGCAAGCGCGTTATCTATTCTCAACTTCATCCTGGTCGGTTCTCTCTCCATCTATGGCTTTAGGCGAATGAAAACGATGGAAGGGGTGAACTAAATGAAGCTCCCTAGTATTCCCACACGGCGTCAAACTAGATTTTGGTTGCGAAGAATTCTTTGGCGCCACCTCATCGGAGCGGTTGTAATCGCATTCTCACTTTTCCCATTGGTCTGGATGTTCTCTGCTGCATTTGATGTAACGGGCCAATTGAGCACCCAGCAATTGATTCCTACACACCACGGGCTTGATAACTTCCGTGCTCTCTTTTCAAATACAGAGAAGCCATACCTGACTTGGGCAAAGAATTCACTTGTAGTTGCCTTCTCAGCTGCAGCGATGCAGACAATCATCGGGGCTATCGCTGCCTACTCGCTCAGCCGCCATCGCTTTAAGGGTCGACAGGTGACGCTGACGACGATTTTGATTGTTCAAATGTTCCCGCAACTTCTTGCCGCGACAACACTCTTTCTCATCGTAAATAACCTAGGGCAGACTTTCTCAATTCTGGGTCTTGGACATCAACTTCCGCTGATCTTGCTCTTTGGAGGATCAGCGTTGGGGGTAAATACATGGATGCTAAAGGGGTTCTTCGACACAATCCCCACCGAGATTGATGAAGCTGCCAAGATCGACGGTGCGGGACATTTCGCAATCTTTCTACAAATTATTGTCCCGCTCGCAGTTCCTGTTTTCGTCGTGATATCCCTTCTCTCCTTTATCGGCGCACTTAATGAATACCTCATCACATCGGTAATTCTCGGCCTTGATGGAAAGAACATGACTGTTGCAGTTGGCCTACAACAATTTATTTACGGTCAATATGGAAAGAATTGGGGACCGTTCACTGCTGGAGCGCTACTTGCGACGATTCCCGTTATTGCTCTCTTTCTTTTCTTACAGAAGTATCTCGTCTCAGGGCTAGTGAGCGGATCAACAAAAGGATGACTTCGAATATGGAACTACTTGAACTATTCCAAGTGAGAGGACTAGCCGGAAATGTGCAGAAGGTTCGATTTGGAAATCGAACGGTAGATTTTTGGTCGCCGAAGAATCCAGGTGATCATGTGATTATCGCGCATGACGGGCAGAATATATTTGATAAGAGAAATATCGGTATCAATCCACATCAGCGAGCAACATGGGAGCTTGCTACATCTGCATCTAGAATATCTGCTCGTTATGGATTGAAGCCCCCAACAGTGATTGCCGTTTACCACACTCCATATGTCGAAGATAATTTAGGAAGAGTAAAGGAATACACACCTGCTCGCTACATGAATGTTGCAGAGAATTGGGCTGTCGAAAGCAACGGACTCTACCAGGATAAAGTCGAGCGCTTCATCGGTGATCTCAGCGCAGATCGCCTTATCTCAGAAATCACAGAGACTATTGCACCGCAGATTGCAGAACAGATTGGAATTTCACTTCAACCACGCAAGACGGCAATCCTTGGAGCCAGCATGGGAGGTTTAGCGGCACTGTATGCCTTGATTGAGCGACCTGACTTCTTTCATACCGCCTTGAGTTTCTCCCCACATTGGGTGATTGGTGGAA
>WLPB01000062.1 GCA_009698975.1 Actinomycetota bacterium
CATGGCATCACTCGCGCACGAGGATTTACTCAAGACGATGCCCATATCTACTGCACCAAAGATCAGATGCCAGGCGAACTTGATTCACTTCTCACCTTCGTTCTTAATCTCCTTCGCGACTATGGTCTCGAAGATTTCTATCTCGAGCTCTCTACTCGTAATCCTGAAAAGTCAGTCGGCGAAGATAGTGATTGGCAAGAAGCGACCGAGGCACTTCGCAAGGCAGCTCTTGCGCAGAATCTAGAATTAGTACTTGACGAAGGTGGCGCTGCTTTCTACGGTCCAAAGATTTCAGTGCAAGCAAAAGATGCAATTGGACGCACCTGGCAGATGTCAACAATTCAAGTTGACTTCCAATTGCCGCAACGTTTTGAACTTGAGTATGCTGCTAGCGATGGATCGCATCAACGTCCTGTAATGATTCACCGTGCCCTCTTCGGTTCGATTGAAAGATTCTTTGGAGTTCTTACCGAGCATTACTCAGGTGCGTTTCCGCCATGGTTAGCGCCAGTGCAGGTCATGGCGATTCCAGTTGCAGACACCTTTACTGATTATTTGATTGAGGTTGTCAGAGAGTTGAAGAAGGCTGGACTTCGTGCCGAAATTGATGCTTCAGATGATCGAATGCAGAAGAAGGTGCGAAATGCACAGATGCAGAAGATCCCATTTATGCTCATTGCTGGCGAAGAGGATATGAATGCTGGCGCTGTCTCTTTCCGATATCGCAATGGCGACCAAAAGAATGGCGTTCCACTGAAAGAGGCAATCGCAGAGATTGCAAAAGCGGTCGCTGATCGCGTTCAGGTGTAACTATGAACGAGAATCTGACCGGGGGAGCAGGTATGCCCGATGGCTGGCAACGGCTATGGGCGCCGCACCGTTTGGATTATCTTCGTGGTGAGAATCGACCGCTAGATAACAACGAAATCGAATGTCCCTTCTGCCGAATTCCTTCGCTTTCAGATAGCGAAGGGCTGATCGTCGCTCGAGGTAAAACGGCTTTCGTCGTAATGAATCTCTATCCGTATAACCCTGGCCATTTATTGATATGTGCATATCGCCATGTTGCCGATTTAACAGAGTTGACCGAAGAAGAGCGACACGAGATTACCGATCTCTCCTCGCATGCAATGAAAACAATTCGTGCAGTATCGGGAGCGGATGGATTTAACCTCGGGATGAATCAAGGAGCAATTTCAGGTGCCGGTGTAGCCGCCCACATTCACCAACATGTTGTTCCTCGTTGGTCGGGCGATGTGAATTTTATGCCAATCATCGGCAAGACAAAGGTGATGCCCCAGTTACTTACCCTCACTCGAGATGAGCTAGTCGCTGCTTGGTAGCTCTTGCAGATATGTTTTAGCAATATCGATTCCCAATCCATTAGCTGGATTTATTGGGATTGCTGGAAAAATAACTCCGGCTGCAAAAGATCCCGCACCAAATTCTTCTGTACTTTCTAAATACTCACTCCTAAATTCCTCGACCAGTGTCACGAGTTCATCATCACCTTGTCCGACAGTCGGTGGTGTGGTCGAGTAATCGACGGTTGATAAGTCTTGTAGTGAGATTGTTCCGATAGGCGTTCCATTTTCTCCATGTAAAACTAGATATGGGGTCACTAATGGGTCGAAGACTCGGCTGCCAACCATCACCGCATCATCAAAATCCAACTCCATCCCGTCAAGAACAGTGACAATAACTAAACGAGGCATTTGAACATCGTCATATGACTTCCACAGATTTATAGTTTCGGCGTCTACTCCTGCCGCTGGATTTATAGCAAAGATTGCGCAGTCTGCCTCGAAATCGCTCTCCTTCGAGGCGTGAGCTCCAAAGATGGTGGCGAATAGTTCTGGCGTCGCGCTGATATGGCCGTGAATTACGATCGAATTTCTCGCGTCACCGCTAGTTGAACTCATAGTCATAAGCCTACGATGTACCCATGGTTAGTTCTGCATTTAAGCCAGCTGTGACGCGTGTGATTGAACCCATTGCTCGCGCACTATCGCGCATTGGCATTACCCCAGATGCGGTTACCCTCTTTGGAACTTTCGGAGCAAGTGCCAGCGCTCTCATCCTTTTGTATCGCGGCGAGCTTTTCTGGGCCGCTTTCGCTGTATCCGCCTTTGCCCTGAGTGACCTATTTGATGGCGCTATTGCTCGAGTTTCAGCGAGAGGCGCAAGCCAATGGGGTGGCTTTCTCGACTCCACTTGTGATCGCATCACCGATGCATCCATTCTTGCCGGCTTGACTCTATATCTTGTTCAAAATGACGACCCATTGGCACAGCTTGCTATCGCATCAATTGTGATCGGAAATCTCATTCCCTATATTCGTGCTAAGGCTGAGAGCTACGGGATTGCCTGCACGGTTGGAATAGCGGAGCGGACCGAGCGATTAGCTCTGACTCTTACTGCAATCGGACTTGACGGCCTCGGAGTTCCATATGCCCTCTCCATTGGAATGTGGGCGCTATTCGTTCTTGGTCTGATTACTGTGGGCCAACGAATCTGGGTTGTTCGTAAAGGACTTCTCCCGAATGCGTGAAAGCATTTCGTATCTGGCATATCTTTTAGGATGGAAAATAGTTGCTCTCCTGCCCGAGCGTTCTGCCTATGCTCTCTTCTCAAAAATTGCTATGCGTATGCATGGTCGAAACGGAAAGAGCGTGAGACGTCTTCGTGTCAATCTCTCGATAGTTGCGCCCCACTTAGATATCAACGAGTTAGAGATTCTGGTCGAGAAAGCACTCAAGAGTTATATGCGATATTGGTGTGACACTTTCAGAATTCATAAGTGGAGCCCCGAGCGTATCGAGTCTTCGGTTACGACAACTAATGGCAACTTACTCACTGATCCAATGTTGCAAGGCAGGGGAGTAATCATTGCTTTACCGCATTCGGGAAATTGGGATCACGCAGGGGCATATTTCTGCCAGCAGGGGATTCCGCTCGTTACCGTTGCCGAGATTTTAAAACCAGTAAAACTCTTTGAAAAATTCCTGCAATATCGCGAAGCGATGGGTTTTGAAGTTCTTGCACTTGATTCGAGGGCATTTCCAACGCTGATGCGACGCACACTGGAAAAACGCTTAATTGCACTTGTCTCAGATAGAGATTTATCTTCATCTGGAATTCCTGTCACCTTCTTTTCGCGACAGACGCGCATGCCAGCCGGACCAGCTCTCCTCGCCATCAAAACCGGAGTTTCCTTGGTTGCAGCGAATGTGAGTTATACCGAGACAGGCATTCATATCGACTTTGAGACTATAGAGGTAGCGCAAGAAGGCGATGAGCAAAGTCGAATTAGCGCAACTGTGCAGGCAATGGCGCAATCATTCGAAGCTGGTATTGCTCAGCATCCGCAAGATTGGCATATGCTGCAACGGATTTGGGTAGAAGAAGGAATTTACTAATGCCGCTAGCTAAGAAGAGAATCGGAATTGTCTGTCCTTACGGATGGGATACACCGGGTGGCGTTCAGGCACACGTGGCAGACCTCGCGCAATACCTCATATCGCAAGGACATTACGTCTCAGTTTTAGCTCCGACGCTATCGGATGAGAATTTGCCTGACTATTTGGTCAGCGCTGGTAAACCGATATCCATTCCGTACAATGGTGCGGTTGCTCGTATTCTCTTCGGTCCAATCGCCTTTGCTCGTGTTCGACAATGGATCTCCAATGGAGAATTCGATCTCTTACATCTTCACGAACCAGCTATTCCATCTATCGCATTCTTGGCCTGTGTCGCGGCTGAGGGACCAATGGTAGGTACCTTCCATGCATCGGCTAAGCGACAGAGAGTTATCTTTGCAATCGGACCAATACTCGAGCCAGTCATCGAGAAATTGACAGCTCGAATTGCAGTCAGTGAAGCAGCTCGTGCAACCCTGACTGAACATTTGGAAACTGACGCGGTTGTCGTGCCGAATGGAATTTATGCCTCACGACTTGCCAGTGGAGTGCTGCGTCCCGAGTGGAGCCACAACACAATTGGCTTTATCGGAAGATTCGAAGAACCTCGAAAAGGGTTGCAGCTTCTCGTAGAGGCGCTTCCTCTGATTATTTCTGCTGTTCCTGATGTTCGTGTTCTTGTCGCAGGGCCAGGAGATAGTGAAGAATTCTTAAAGGATGTGCCGCCTCATTTAGCGCGGCGATTCGAATTTCTGGGTCGCATCAGCGAAGGAGAGAAGGCAGATTTTCTTCATTCGGTCTCGCTATATGTAGCTCCGAATACCGGAGGTGAATCCTTTGGAATCATTCTTGCCGAAGCTTTAGCTGGAGGTGCAGCAGTTGTAGCAAGTGATATCCCTGCTTTCCAGGCCCTATTAGGCGACGGTGAATACGGATCCCTCTTTACCTCTGAAAACAGCGCCTCATTGGCGACTGCAGTTGTCGATTTGCTGCAGGATGAGGAGCGCCGTATCAAGTTGCGCATAGATGGAAAAGAGCATGCCCAAAGTTTTGACTGGGATGTCGTTGCTCAGCGCATCTACGATGTCTATGAGATGGCGATGGTTGGTCTTGGTAAGGTATCCCTCTCTTCGGATACTCGTGCCTGGAGTAAGTTCTTAGGACGATAAAAATGAACTCTCTCTACATTGCGGTAATCGCCGCGATTGCCATATTTGCCTGGTATCTCTCATTTCTAGCAACTCGACTGGATCGACTCCATCATCGCGTCGAAACAAGTTGGGCGAATCTAGATGCGCTACTTCAAAAGCGAGCAGCAATAGCTATTGAGATTGCAAGGAGTGATATCGCGGATCCAGCTTCTCAGTTATTGCTCACCTTCGCCGCACATCAAGCTCGAGATGCAAGTGTAAAAGATAGGTCACAAGCGGAATCGAGTCTGACCGGTGCTCTCGGAATCCTGTTGCAAACAGCAGATGATATAGATAGTGCCCTTGAGCAAGAGTTACTCCATGAACTCATCGAGCTCAACGAGAAAATTACGGTTGCAATCGCGCTCCACGTCGAATCTGTAAATCGGACACAATTAATTCGATCAAAGTTATTTATTCGAATCTTTCGCCTTGCCGGTAAAGCGCCGCTACCTGTCACATACGAATTTGAAGCTGATGTCATTTAAACGAATCGCGCGCGTCGGCATAGGTGTCTTTTCCCTTTCGCTTATCGCCCTAGGTTTAACCAACTGCTCCCCGGCAACGGTAGCTGAGCAAGAGCGCGTTATAACGAGAAATTCTCTCACCGGGTTAGAGGGAGAAGACGGACCTATCCTTGTCGTGAAAATTGACGACACTAATCTTGCTCATCCTCAGGTTGGGTTGGCCGATGCGGATGTCGTTTACATAGAACAAGTAGAAGGTGGCCTGACTCGCCTGGCGGCACTCTTCGCCTCGAAAGTACCAGCGATTGTCGGACCAGTTCGATCTGCGCGCATAAGTGATATTGAGCTACTTGCACAATTCGGAAAAGTTGGATTTGCCTTTAGTGGGGCTCAAAGGAAATTCTTGCCAGTGATTGCGGCAGCAAACCTTTACGATGTTGGTGCGATGCGATATGGAGCTCAATTTTATGCAAACGATCCGAATCGCAGCGCTCCATATGCAATGATGCTGAAAGCTCCAGAGCTCATGGCGAAAGCGAGAGAGAATGGTTCGACATTCGCAACATCTTCCTTCGCTGGTTGGAATTTCGGAGAACCAGCCCCGAACAATAAGAAATTCACAAGTGCTCGTGTTTCTTGGCCAGCGAGCAGTTATGACATTACTTGGTCGCAAACGGAAGACCGTTGGCTGCTCGATCACAACGGAAATGTAAATCTCGACTCAAATGGTTTTCATCTCGGACCACAAACTTTTGTAGTTCAGATAGTTTCAATCACCAATTCGATTTACTCTGACAAGGGAGGTGGCATTACGCCGCTCTCGACAACGGTCGGCGAGGGAGTGTGCTACATCTTGCGCAATGGAGGATTTGTGCGGGGTAAATGGTCGCGTCCAACTGAGAACTCCGGAACTACTTTTACCAACTTCAAGGGGGAGGAACTGACATTTGACCGCGGACAAATATGGTTTGCCCTCAGCGCCAAAGCCCCTATTTTTACCGGTGTTCAGGCTCAAGATGCACCAGTGAAGCCGAGCAAGTAGACTCGCGAACCTATCTAGAATGGCTATGTCAGGAGCAGAGATGAGCGAAGTTACGGGTACAGCACGCGTTAAGCGCGGAATGGCTGAGATGCTCAAGGGCGGCGTAATCATGGATGTCGTCAATGTCGAACAGGCAAAGATCGCAGAAGATGCCGGCGCATGTGCTGTGATGGCACTAGAGCGAGTTCCCGCAGATATCCGTGCTCAAGGTGGAGTTGCTCGCATGTCCGATCCTGACATGATCGAAAAGATTCAAGCTGCAGTATCGATTCCCGTGATGGCGAAGGTCCGCATTGGCCACTTTGTGGAAGGTCAGATTATTCAAAGTCTCGGTGTTGACTACATCGACGAGTCAGAGGTACTTACTCCGGCTGATTACGAGAATCATATTGATAAGTGGAAGTTCACAGTGCCTTTCGTATGTGGTGCGACAAATCTTGGTGAAGCGCTCCGACGCATCAACGAGGGCGCAGCAATGATTCGCTCTAAGGGTGAAGCAGGTACTGGCGATGTTTCAAACGCTATGACTCATATGCGCAAGATTGGCGGAGAAATTCGTCGACTCACGACAATGCGCGAAGATGAGCTCTATGTAGCGGCAAAGGAGA
>WLPB01000063.1 GCA_009698975.1 Actinomycetota bacterium
AAGGTTGCTGAGATAACCTTATTGAGGTCGATGCCCATGAGCTTTGAAGCATCCTCATTCATGGAGACGGCACGAATTGCTCGTCCCAAACGACTGAACTTTACAAATCGATCAAGGACTACGAAGAGGACAGCAGCAAAGACGATTGTCATAACCGTGTCTATTCGAAAATTAGCTCCTGCAATCTCAAAGAGTGACTTCTTCTCAAGAATGCGGGGATTGAGGGTCGGTCGAGAGTTAGTAATAATGCGCATCGTTTCGCTTAAGACTATTGAGATACCAATCGCTGAGATTAGTGTTGCTAGTCGATTCGTGCCACGGGCACGAAGACGGCGATAAGCGACGAGTTCAACGAATATAGCAACGAGCCCCGAGACAATCATGGAACCGACCAAGCAAAGAGTGATTGTTAAAACTAGTTTTGGAAGCGGGAGAGATTTGGTTCCGTCAATATTTCCAAGAATGTCTCGCGAAATGACAATTGTCGCAAATGTTCCAAACATAAAAATCTCAGAGTTGGCGAAGTTAATCATGCGCAGTACGCCATAGACCATGGTGTATCCAAGTGAAATCAAGACATAAATAAATCCGAGGGCGATTCCTGAGAGCGTCAGTGACCAGAATTGATCAATCAGCGTATCGAACATTAATGATCTCCCTCTATGGGAACTTCGGAGCAGATATCTCTGTTACTCGAAGTTGCCTACTATTGAACCGAACTCTAACTTAATTCCCTACATGTAGCGAGTACCTTAGGAACTTATCGCTCCTAAGGTACTCGCTCACATATCTGCAATTTCTACAAGAGAATTTGCATTCTTTTAGCTGTTTTATAGTTTCAATGCACGCCTCAAGGGCGAGCTATCGAAATTACTTAACAGCTCCTGTGCTAACAACCTTGCCGGCTTTAACTTCAAAGCCGTTGATGAAGCCAAGTGTTGAGTCACCATTCGCATCGAATGAGATGACATCTCCGCCGACTCCGGTGTACTTAACGCTCTTGATGTAAGCAAGAATTGACTCACGTGTTGTGTTGCCATTCTTGATAGCATCAATGATGATGTTAGCTGCATCGAATGACTCAGCAGCGTATACACCTGGCTCAACGCCCTGTGACTCCTTGAACTTCGCAGCAAGATCTGCTGAGAGCTCAGCTAGAGGAACAGTAGCTCCTGTAAGGCGTGCGCCTTCTGCAGCTGCACCAGCGAGATTAGCGAACTCTGAATTAAGTACGCCGTCTCCACCTGCGAAGATGCCCTTGTAGCCTGCATCACGAAGCTGCTTCACAAAGATAGCTGCCTGTGAGTAGTAACCTGTGTAGATAACTACGTTTGCACCCTTTGACTTGACCTTTGCAACTGTTGCAGCGAAGTCAGATGTATCACTCTTGGTGCTATCTGTTCCGACAAGTGCGCCAGCAGGCAATGATGGGTTGAGGTATTCAACGAGACCTACTGAGTATGCACTCTGGTCATCGATGACGAATACCTTAGGAGACTTAACACCCTGGATAGCAAGCTTTCCAAGTGCTGGACCCTGAATCTTATCTGTCGCTGGAATACGGTGGAAAACTGGTCCGCCGAATTCACCGGCAACTGTTGGGTCTGTAAGTGAGACCTTAGTTGCGGATGGAGAGATAAGTGGCATTCCTGCCTCCTTGTAATAAGGTAGTGATGCGATTGTTGCGCCTGAATATGCAGGGCCAACAACTGCAACAATATCCTTATCGTTTGCAATACCAGGAGCTACGCTCGCTGCGACTGTTCCATCACCCTGATCGTCAGCTGAAACAAGTTCAATCTTCTTATCTGGGTTAGTTGCGTTGTAAAGCTCGATTGCGAACTTCACTGCATTTTGCTCATCAGTTCCAGTCTGAGCTTCGCCACCACTGAGTGGACCTTGGTATGCAATCTTGATGGTGTCTGATCCGCCACCACCTAGAACGCCGTAAGCCGCGCCTGCGACTAGGGCAACGGCTGCTATGCCGCCAACAATCTTCTTATTCATGTAATGCCTTTCTTCATGCAAAGTCCCAGGACAGGGAGGAATGAAGGGTACTGGGGTGAGCTCACCTGCCACAAGGATTTTCAGACACAAAAATGGCTCTTCTGGTTACTTTTTGATTACGAAATCAGGATTTTCTCAATAGTCGAGAGGGTTAGCGGTCAAGGGCTGCCTCAGGAGAAATCACCGCTTCGGCAACCTCTTTCATCGTGAGTCGGCGATCCATTGCAGCCCGTTGAATCCATGAGAATGCCTCAGGTTCGGAGATGCGTAGGGCTTGCATCAGTATTCCTTTGGCGCGGTCAATGACTTTTCGTGTTTCAAGACGTTCGTGGAGATCTTCTACTTCGGCCGCCAGCGACTTCATCTGTGTGTGGCGGGATATTGCAATTTCAATCGCTGGAACTAGGTCACTAATGGTGAAAGGTTTAACAACATATGCCATTACTCCTGCATCACGTGCGCGCTCGACAAGTTCGCGTTGACTAAATGCCGTCAACATGCAAACTGGAGCGATTGAGATGATTTTCTCTGCTGCAGAAATTCCATCGAGAATTGGCATCTTCACATCGAGTATGCAGAGATCGGGCTTAAATTCTTGCGCTAGAGCAATCGCTTCTTCACCGTTGGTGGCTTGAGCAATGACTTCATAGCCTGCCTCGGTGAGCATCTCAACGAGATCCATACGAATGAGGGTTTCATCTTCGGCAACGAGGATTCGGATGGCCATAGGCAAATCATCCTCCCTTGCTGCATAAATTTCTAGAGGATTAAATATCTAGAGTGCCTCGAGTCGGATTCGAACCGACACTATGCAGTGTTTGAGACTGCCCTCTCTACCGTTGGAGTACCGAGGCTAAGGCTCAATCGTACCCGATAGAAAAGGACTACTTGTATGCGGGTGCTGCGCCATTTACTGCATCACCGACGCGATGCACGCGCATTGCATTAGTAGACCCCGGAATTCCTGGAGGTGCACCTGCGACGATCATGACCTGATCACCAATAACCGCGCGCTTTGATTCAATAATCAACTTATCTGTTTGCATCACCATATCGTCAGTGTGCTTGACCATGGGAGAGACTATGGATTCGATACCCCATGAGAGTGCAAGACGGTTATAGGTCCCGATCTCAGGAGTGATTGCAAGAATTGGAATATGTGAACGAAGTCGAGAAATACGACGGGCTGAGTCTCCGGTTTGTGTGAAAGTAACTAAGTACTTTGCTCCGAGAACATCGCCAACCTCAGCAGCTGCCTTCGTTACTGCGCCACCTTTGGTACGTGGAGCATGAGTAAGGGGGCGAATACGATCAAGACCCTGCTCTTCAGTACGTTCAATGATGCGTGCCATAGTCTCGACTGATTCGATAGCAAAATCACCAACGGAAGTTTCGCCTGAGAGCATTAGCGCATCTGCGCCATCGAGAACTGCATTGGCGCAGTCTGTCGCTTCGGCTCTGGTTGGACGAGAATTTGTAATCATAGAATCGAGCATCTGGGTTGCAACAATGACCGGCTTTGCAGCATCGCGAGCAAGTTCGATACAACGCTTTTGCACCATCGGAACATCTTCAATAGGCATTTCGACACCGAGGTCACCACGGGCAACCATGATTCCGTCGAATGCGTTAACAATCTCTTCAAGATTATCCACCGCTTGTGGCTTCTCAATCTTTGCAATGACTGGGATATGAATTCCAACTTCATCCATGATTGCATGTACATCTTTAATATCAGCTGCATTTCGAACAAATGAGAGTGCAATAAAATCTGCCCCTGCGCGCAATCCCCAGCGAAGGTCTTCGCCATCTTTTTCAGACATAGCAGGGACTGAGACCGCTACACCTGGAAGGTTAAGACCCTTGTTGTTGCTGACCGCTCCTGGATAGATGCACTTGGTGACTACATCGTTTCCCTTAACTTCGATAACTTCGACAGTAACTTTTCCATCATCAATCATGATGCGATCGCCCGGCTTGCAATCTCCCGGTAGGCCCTTGTAAGTCGTTCCAACGCGCTCTTTTGTTCCTGAGATTTCATCAGTTGTGATGGTGAAAATATCGCCACGAGCTAACTCATGTGGGCCATTTTCAAAACGACCAAGTCGAATCTTTGGACCTTGTAGATCTACGAGAATTGCAATCGCTTTTCCAGCTTCTTTCGCTGCGGCGCGTACTTCATCAAGTCGCGCTTGGTGTTCTTCATAGGATCCGTGCGAGAGATTTAAGCGAGCCATATTCATTCCAGCGGCAATGAGCTCGCGGACTTTCTCTGGCGATTGAACAGCTGGTCCCATAGTGCATACAATTTTGGCGCGGCGCATATCTCTACCTTATCTTCTCTAGACCTAGCTTTTGAACCCTCTGGACCGATTTACTTGTGATGAATCTCTAACTTTCGCAAAACACTTACTAATTAGACCAACATTTGTCTTGTTGTCGGCTCGATTGGTGAATGTAATTGCGTCTCCCCCACCAAGTAACGATCCATGGCGGCAGCCGCTGAGCGTCCTTCTGCAATGGCCCAGACAATCAATGATTGACCGCGACCAGCATCTCCGGCAACGAAGACTCCATCCTGATTTGTGTGGAAATTTTCATCGCGATTAATGTTTCCACGGTCGTCTAGTGCAACTTCTAGTTGATCGATGAGCGCTGATTTTTCTGGCCCGGTGAAGCCCATTGCCAGAAATGCGAAATCGGCGACGAGCTCTCGCTCGGTGCCAGGAATACTCTGGAACTTTCCATTTACAAATTCGGTTTCGACAATCTTAAGTCCGCGTAGATTGCCTTCGCTATCTCCTAAGAACTCTTCTGTGCTCACACCGAAAATACGATTGTCGAGCTCTTCGTGTGCGCTAGAGACTCGGAAGATCATCGGATATGTTGGCCATGGTTGACCTGATGGGCGCTCGACTGAAGGTTCCGGCATAATCTCCAGTTGAGTGACACTTGCTGCACCTTGACGAATGGATGTGCCAAGGCAGTCAGCTCCAGTATCTCCACCACCGAGAATCACAACATGCTTACCTGCAACGTTGATTGGTGGAACTTCAACTTCTCCAAGTGCCTGCTTATTTCCCCACGGCAAGAATTCCATCGCCTGGTAAACACCCTTGTACTCACGTCCCTTAATTGGAAGATCACGCCACTGTGTCGCACCTACTGCGAGAAGGACTGCGTCATAACGAGTGCGCAGCGCATCTCCGGTCATATCTACGCCGACATTGATTCCAGGACGAAAGCGTGTTCCTTCTTGCTCCATCTGCGCAAGACGACGATCAAGAATATTCTTCTCCATCTTAAATTCTGGAATTCCGTATCGTAGGAGTCCACCAATTTTATCGGCGCGATCGTAGACAGCTACGGTATGTCCAGCTCGAGTTAATTGCTGCGCTGCAGCAAGTCCAGCCGGGCCTGAGCCAACTACTGCAACGGTCTTTCCGGTAAGGCGATCTGGAATCATCGGCTTAACTGCACCGAAGCCAAATGCTTCTTCGATTGTGCGAAGTTCTACCTGCTTAATTGTGACCGCATCTCGATTAATTCCTACAACACACGCTGTCTCACAAGGAGCGGGGCAGAGCCGCCCGGTGAATTCAGGGAAGTTATTTGTGGCATGAAGGCGATCGATTGCATCAGATTTGTATCCGCGATACATAAGGTCATTCCACTCCGGAATAAGGTTTCCAAGCGGGCAGCCGTTGTGACAGAACGGAATACCGCAATCCATGCAACGTCCTGCCTGTTTTTGAAGATGCTCAAAGCTCTGTGGCTCGTAGACTTCACGCCAATCTTGAATGCGCACATCAACAGGTCGGCGCTTAGGTGTCTCGCGCGGAGTATTCATAAATCCCTTTGGATCAGCCATTTGCAGCAACCTCCATCACATATTGATCAACCGGCAAGCCATCTCGTGTTGCTCGCTCAATTGCTGCAAGTACGCGAGCGTAATCACGTGGCATGATCATTGAGAAACGTGTCATGGACTTCTCCCAATCGGCAAGGAGCGAATCCGCAACCTTGGATCCAGTTTCGACGCTGTAGTCAGAAACTATTGCGCGAAGCTCTTCTCGCTGATCAACAGGTACGACGAGCACATCGACCATATCGGCATTTACCAGAGCAGGGTCGAGATCAAGAATAAATGCGCGACCACCTGACATTCCTGCCGCAATATTTCTACCGGTAGCCCCAAGTATTACAACTTTGCCGCCGGTCATGTATTCGAGGGCGTGGTCTCCCACGCCTTCGACAACGGCTGTTGCGCCAGAATTTCGAACACAGAATCTCTCACCTACTAAACCGCGGATATAAATCTCGCCAGAGGTCGCGCCGTAGCCGATGACATTTCCGGCAATCACATTCTTTTCAGATTCGAAGGTAGCTTTCTCGTCAGGTCGAACAATGACACGACCTCCAGAAATTCCTTTACCAACGTAGTCATTTGAATCGCCGTAGAGGCGAACTGTGAGACCCGATGGAATAAACGCTCCAAGTGATTGTCCCGCTGAACCATGAAGTGTCACATCGATTGTGCCAAGAGGTAAGCCTTGGCTCCCGAAGCGTCTCGTTATCTCTGCACCTAACATTGTGCCGACAGTGCGATTGACGTTGCGTACTGGAAGATCGATTCGGACTTCACTCTTATTCGCAAGAGCTTCTTTTGCAAGTTCAATCAATTGATTATCAAGAGCCGC
>WLPB01000064.1 GCA_009698975.1 Actinomycetota bacterium
GAGAGCTCCCGTGCGAAAGGTTAAGTACTAATGTCAAAGATTTTAGACCGGATTATGCGCGCAGGCGAAGGAAAGATTCTTCGCGACCTCGGCAAGCTTGTTGACCAAGTCAATAGCTTCGAAGCAAACATCTCCAGCCTTTCAGATCAAGACCTTCGCGCTAAGACCGATGAGTTTAAGAAGCGCCTCGAGGCGGATGAGACTCTCGATGATCTCCTCCCAGAAGCATTCGCTGTAGTTCGCGAAGCGGCAAAGCGCACTCTCGGGCAGCGTCATTACGACGTTCAGTTAATGGGTGGCGCAGCACTTCACTTAGGAAATATTGCCGAGATGCGTACCGGTGAAGGAAAGACTCTCGTTGCAACTTTGCCGTGCTACCTCAATGCGCTCGCAGGTAAAGGCGTTCACGTTGTTACTGTCAATGATTATCTCGCAGAGCGTGACTCAGAGTGGATGGGACGTATTCATCGCTTTCTTGGCTTAAGCGTAGGCGTCATTATCAATAGCATGACACCAGCGGAGCGTCGCGAGGCCTACCACTGCGATATTACTTACGGAACAAATAATGAATTTGGCTTTGACTACCTTCGCGACAATATGGCGTGGACGCTCGATGATTGCGTTCAGCGCGAGCACCACTTTGCTGTAGTCGATGAGGTTGACTCAATTCTTATCGATGAGGCAAGAACACCTCTGATTATTAGCGGCCCTGCTGATAAGGCAACAAAATGGTATGTGGAGTTTGCAAATATTGCGACAAAACTTTCCCGTGACACTCATTACGAGGTAGATGAGAAGAAGAAGACGATCGGAATTCTCGAAGATGGCGTAAGCAAGGTAGAAGAGCTCCTAGGTATCGAAAATCTCTATGAAGCAGCGAATACCACTCTGATTGGCTACCTCAACAATTCGGTCCGCGCGAAAGAACTTTTCAAACGTGATAAAGATTATGTGGTGATGAATGGTGAACTTCTGATTGTTGATGAGCACACAGGCCGCATGCTCTCTGGACGTCGCTACTCAGAAGGTCTCCACCAAGCGCTTGAGGCTAAAGAGCGCATTGAGATTAAAGATGAAAATCAAACTCTTGCAACAATCACACTTCAGAACTACTTCCGTCTCTACGAAAAGATTTCTGGAATGACCGGAACGGCGATGACGGAAGCATCTGAATTCCACCAAATTTACAAGCTTGGAGTAGTTCCTATCCCGACTAACCGCATCATGCAGCGCATCGATCAAGCTGATCTAGTTTATAAATCTGAAGCAGGAAAGTTCAACGCTGTCGTCACTGACATTGCAGAGCGCTATCGCAAAGGTCAGCCGGTATTGGTTGGAACTGTAAGCGTTGAAAAGTCCGAAGAGCTATCTTCACTTCTTAAGCGTTCAGGTGTTCCGCACGAAGTTCTTAATGCAAAGCATCACGAGCGCGAAGCCTCAATTATTGCCCGAGCAGGAGAAAAAGGCGCAGTTACGGTCGCTACAAATATGGCAGGCCGTGGAACTGACATTATGCTCGGTGGTAACCCAGAATTTATGGCAGATTTTGAACTTCAACGCCGCGGAATTTCACCGGTCGATAATGCTGCAGAGTATGAAGCAGCATGGCCCGCTGAAATCGAAAAGCAGAAGGCTGCGATTGCCAAGGATCACGAAGAAGTAATCTCACTCGGTGGCCTTTATGTACTTGGCACAGAGCGACATGAATCTCGTCGTATCGACAATCAGCTTCGTGGACGTTCAGGTCGCCAAGGCGATCCAGGTGAGTCTCGCTTCTACCTCTCGCTTCAAGATGAATTGATGCGTCGCTTTAACTCAGCGATGGTCGAGCGATTCTTAGCAGCAGCAGGTTTGCCAGAGGATGAGCCAATCGAATCAAAGATGGTCTCAAACGCTATTCGTTCAGCTCAGACTCAAGTTGAAGCTCAAAACTTTGAGATTCGAAAGAACGTTCTTAAATATGACGATGTAATGAACCGTCAGCGCGAAGTTATTTACGGTGAACGTCGCTTGGTACTTGAGGGCGAAGATATCGGCACACAGGTAGGCGACTTTGTCAGCGAGACAATCACTGCCTACGTTCGTGCGGCAACTGCTGAGGGCTTCTCTGAGGATTGGAATCTTGCCGACCTCTGGAGCGCTCTGAAATTAATTTATCCAATCTCATTCACAACCGAAGAACTTCTCGCTGAAATCGGCGGAATCGGCGCACTCGATGCAGAGTTCTTAGAGGCAAAAATCCTTGAAGATGCCGCAAGCGCATATGCAGAACGTGAGCGCCAATTAAGCCCAGAGATACTTCGCGAACTCGAGCGTAAAGTACTTCTCTCCGTCCTGGATCGCAGATGGCGTGAGCACTTGTACGAGATGGATTATTTGCAAGAAGGAATCGGCCTCCGTGCGATGGCACAGCGCGATCCGCTCGTTGAGTATCAACGTGAAGGCTATGAACTCTTTTCAGCGATGATGGATGCAATTAAAGAAGAGCTAGCAAGCTTGGTATTTAATGTTGAAGTCAAAATTGAGGGTAATGAAATTGAAGCAAAAGGGCTAGCCGAAAAGCCAGTTGCGCAGGTGCCTCTTCAATACACCGCCCCTGGCGAAAATGGCGCAGTCACAACTGGCGACGTCTCACGAAATAGTCAATGCCCATGTGGTTCTGGTAAAAAATACAAGCGCTGCCATGGAGCTGCATAAGAGTTAAAGAAGTCGGAGGGCGGTGCATAGCCATCGCCCATCTACTCCCTCACATCTCATCACGAGGGCACGTGTAAGTTCTCCAAATGCAATAGTTACCGCAGCTTCGCATGCTCCATCGAGTGGTTGCGTTATGTAGAGAGTTTTAATCCTACCGAGTCCCTTCAGCGAACCAACACCTCTCAAAAGCTCAAGGTAGATAACTCTGTGGCATTTGCTCAGTAATTGCGCAGGTTGTCTGCGCCCACTCCAAATCTCCAAGAGGTTAATCGTAAAGATAGATACCCATCGCGATAGATCAGGAAGTGAATCTGCGGAGGTCGCTTTCGGAGAATCATCTCGCTCAAAACTCTCACCGAATGTTGAAGGCGCTAGATATAGTCGCGGCTTCTGTGGGACAAATTCGGGGCGAGGGTGGAAGAGGTCGAGAGTCGGATGTCCCCAGAGGTCCTGGATTGCTACTGATTCATTGCGGGCTATGGTCATGAGAGGATTTTGCAGAGCCACACACTGAAAGAAATCAGCTAATCGTTTGAACTATTCCCACTTCGTCTCATACCTAGGTATGAGTGTGGATAAATGAAACTTTGATATTTGTAAGAGCTGTAGCGTTCCAATTATGGCAGCCAACAATAAGAACTCGCAGAAACGTTTACTCATCGCTCTCACTCTCTTCTTTGCATCAATCTTTGCATCACTCTTTATCGCTCTCGCCGCGAATAAGAGCGACGATTACTGGGTGCTCACTCATCCGCTTCCTTCGGGGGCGGTGATTGAGAGAAGCGATCTTGCAATAGGTAGCGCGCTGCTTACCTTTGGAAAAGGCAATTACCTTCGTATTAGTAGTAACGCACTTGGAATGGTGACAGCACGTTCTTTACGCTCAGGGGAACTTTTAAGTAGATACGATTTAAGGGAGACCAACTCTCAGACTACAACTGCTCAGGTAGCGATATCAATGCAATCAAGTGATATTCCCATAAGTATTTCTGAGGGAAATGTAGTCTCGATTTATCAAATATTTGATTCTCGAAATGGTGAGCCACTTCAGAGCCCCAAGCGAATATTGGTGAAAGCTTTTGTGACAGCCATAGATAGAGAGGGATTTAAATTTGGGGGAGAGGCAGCGGTAACGCTCGCAGTTAAAAGCAATCAGATTGAAACGCTTCTCGCCGCAAAGAGCAGCGGGCGTCTTGTCATGGTTACTAGTTATGACTGATTCAGCGAAGAGTGCAATTACTGCTATCGGTGATAGTGCTCTAGAGAGTTCGACTGTATCTGCCTTGATTCGGCTGGGCTGGAACGTTCTTTATAGAGCTCTCTCATTTTCGGACCTTGAGAACTACTTAGAAAAGTCAGAAAATATCGAGACCGTTCTCTTCTTTTCCCCAGATATTAAGGGCTTTGGAACTTTGCCAACTGAAATGAGAGCTATCGATGTTTCATCTCATCCAGAAAGTGATTATGTTTTGGCAGAACTGATCGAAAGTCGCGAAGAGAGCGTAAGCACTAGTATTTTCAAGGCGTTAAAAGGTATTCCAATATTGGGGGTCGGTTCATTTGGTCGATATAGCGGGGCCTCTACGATTGCTCTCAATCTCGCACAAGAGAGCGCCATTAAAGGTGCGCGAACTCTGCTTATAGACTCTCATTCTCGCAATCCCTTTGCCACCAACCACTTTGCGCTTTATGGGTTGAACCGAAAAGTAGTTGAAGTCTCCGAGAACTTCTCCATTATTGAAGCAACAAATCTTTTCGAGATGTCATCGTTAGAACTCTCAGTAGACTCCTATGATTTCATCGTGGTTGAGTGTGGTGATATCTCCCAGCCAGCTGAATCGATTAATGGTCGTCGAAGTGCCGACTCCGGTTTCTCGTGGATAGCTCACAATGCAGATGAACTTCTAGTAGTCGTTAGCGAAAATACTTTTCAATCTCGCATGACCGGTAATCCATTTGCCCTTCTCGAAAGTGTGGCTATGAAGCCTTCACTTAGCTACATATGTAATAAATCGTCACAAATTAATAGAGCTTCAAAGCAACGTTTAGCCCTTCAAATCGAGGGGGCAACAAGGCACCCAGTCACACTCTTTCCTTTCGATACACGGGGATTATCTGCTGCGCTTCGAGATCGTTCCACACTGGCCAACTCAGCGGCCAAGAGCCCACTAAGAAGGGAAATCATCGCACTCTGCGATAGCCGTAGCTGGTGGGGGAGATAGTCATATATTCTTCTCATATGCGCGTCTACCTGGGAACAACTGCAGATGAAGTCAATGACTTTCTCACAGAGCTCACACTCGATGTTCCAGATTTATACGCTCCTACGACAATTTACAGGCAGAGCCATCCAGAGATGGATGAAGAAGAGATTGAATACTCGCTCTCACTACTAGCAGCAGAAGATGCTCTTGATTTAGAGAGTGAAGGTAGTGGCATTCCAGTAGTTCTCGCCTTTGAAGTAAGCGAAGATATTCTCAGCGACTTCGATGAAATCAGTGGAGTCCCGACGCGTGCGCTCCACTGGAAAGAGGTCGAAGCAGTCTTTACTGTTGGCAATGAGATTGAAGATCTCACATGGTTTGCACCCCAGGAAGTACCAGCACTTATTGAGGATTGGCTTAAAGGTTAGTAGGCGATGCCCTCGATTGAAGATTATGTAGAAGGACGAAATCCACTTTCACCCGATGAGATTCACAAATTACGAGAGCTAGTCGCCGATTGGCAACTTCTCTCAGATTTATCTTTTGCAGATCTCGTTCTCTGGGTGCCTATTCGTAAAGATGGAATTTCATGGCCTTCCGGATATATAGCAGTTGCACATATTCGCCCTACAACTGCGGCCACTGTATTTGCACATGACGTGATTGGAGATGAAATTCTCTGGGGTCAACGACATTACATCGATCAAGCGCTCTCTGGTTCTGAGATTGTCAGAGATACCGTACCGGAACAATTCGGCGATCTCATGGTTAAGGAAGAGACCATTCCGGTTCTAATGGGCGAGAAAGTTATCGCCGTAATCTCACGTCACCGAAACTCCGAGTTAATGCGCCAGCCATCTAAGCTCGAGTTAAATTATCGAGAGATTGCACATGAGCTCTATCGAATGGTAGCTGAGGGTAATTTTCCCTATAAAAGTGCAGGCTCACTCTTTGATACAACACCGCGAGTGGGAGATGGGCTAATCCGTCTTGATGTCAACGGTGCGATAATTTACGCCAGCCCTAATGCGAGATCAGCATTTAGCAGAATGGGTTGGACCAATGAATTAGCGGGTTACTCACTTGGAGAAATCGCAGAATCCGTTGCCCGCGAGCAGATAATCCCCCGAGACGAATCATTATCAGGCGAACTCAGCGGTAAATCTCTGCGCCGTACCGAGGTGGAAAATATCGGCGGAACTATTGACTTCATCGTTCTTCCAATCATCGCAGGAGAGAATCGAACCGGCGCAATTGTCTTGCTCAATAACGTAACCGAATTGCGTCGGCGTGAACGTGAACTCGTCACAAAAGATGCCACAATTCGGGAAATCCACCATCGAGTGAAGAACAACCTTCAGACCGTTTCGGCACTTCTGCGCTTGCAAGCACGTCGAATCGAAGATGAGGGCGCCGCACAAGCTCTCAATGAAGCGGTACGCCGTATTGCTTCAATCGCCTTGGTTCACGAAACACTCTCCAATAGCCCCGATGCATCGGTGCAATTTGATGATGTTCTCGATCGCCTAGTCAGTCACGCTGTTGAATTAACTCCAAGGCTGAGCGAAATTACTATCTCACGTCAGGGTGAACTTGGATTACTTGATCCAAGAATTGCGACCCCATTAGCCCTGGTAATTACTGAACTTATCTATAACGCACTGGAGCATGGCTTAGAAGTTGAAGGAACTCAATTAACAATTTCGATTGATCGTGATGAAAAATCTGCGAAAGTCTCAGTA
>WLPB01000065.1 GCA_009698975.1 Actinomycetota bacterium
ATCTATGCAAGCTCGATGTCGACCTCAGATATCGTCGGCGCACAGCATGAAAATATTTGGAATGTAATCGTCTTATTCCCATCTTTTGTAATCTACGTAATTGCAATGGTGGGCGAGACAAACCGTGCCCCATTCGACCTAGCCGAAGCAGAAGGCGAGCTCGTAGGTGGATTCCACACCGAGTACTCATCACTTAAATTCGCACTATTTTTCCTCGCTGAGTACGTCAACATCATTGCTGTATCAGCACTTGCCACAACGCTCTTCCTTGGTGGGTATCACGCACCCCCAGGACTTGGTTTTACCGAGGCATGGCTCGGCGGATGGTTCACAATCATTTGGTTCTTCTTAAAAGTAAATCTCTTCTTCTTCTTATTTATGTGGCTACGTGCATCACTTCCGCGTCTTCGGTATGACCAATTCATGAAGTTTGGTTGGAAAGTTCTGATTCCGGTCTCACTTCTCTGGATCATGATTGTTGCAACGCTGCGTGTAATCCAACAACAAGGTGCTTCTCGAATAGTTGCACTTTCATTTGCTGTTGGCATCGTTTTGATTGTCATGGCAATCACTTCAGCCTTTGAGAAGTCAAAAGAGAAGGCGCGAGCTCCGCTTCCAGTAGGAGAAGCTCCAGAGTTCCCAATCCCTTCACTTCCTGGAGTTAAATCGCTAAACGCTTCACGAGAGAGCAGTACTGGAGATAACAATGAGTGATTCACTAGAGCCACAGAACGTAGAATCACAGAAGCTAGAAGTAGCTCACAGCACAATTAATAGCGTTGAATACAGAGAGGTTAATCAGCCTGGCCCTGCCTCACTTGCCCAACAATCAAAGGGTTTTTGGGTCACATTCAGAGCAATGTTTAAGAAGAACCTCACCGTTCAATATCCAGATGTGAAGGCACCTACTGAAGAACGTTTCCATGGACGCCACCAACTCAATCGCCACCCTGATGGACTCGAGAAGTGCATTGGTTGCGAACTCTGTGCGTGGGCATGTCCGGCAGATGCGATTTACGTTGAAGGCGGCGATAACACTCCCGACAATCAAGTTTCACCAGGTGAGCGTCACGGCGCTGTCTACCAAATCAATTATCTTCGTTGTATTTTCTGTGGTCTCTGCGTTGAAGCATGTCCAACTCGCGCTCTCACAATGACAAATGAATACGAGCTTGCAGATAAGAGTCGCGAAAAGTTGATCTTTGAAAAGGAAGATCTACTGGCACCTTTACGTGCCGGAATGCTGCTTCCACCACATCCAATGTATCCAGGTATGGATGAGAATAATTACTACAGAGGTGAAGTAAAAGAGTCACATCCTTCACAGAAGACAAATTCACAAGCAACACCTGTACAGACAGGAGATGCCGGTAAATGATTATTCAATCACCAGAAGCAATCATGTTCTGGATTCTCGCACCGCTCGCAATAATTGCAGCCCTTGGCATGTTGCTCGTTAAGAAAGCAGTGCACTCAGCGCTCTTACTTGCGTATGTAATGATTACCCTCGCAATTTTCTATATCGCACAAGAGGCGCTCTTCCTGGGAATTGTTCAGATTGTTGTATATACCGGGGCAGTAATGATGCTCTTCCTCTTTATCTTGATGCTCGTAGGTGTCGATTCATCTGATTCACTGAAAGAGACAATCCCGGGTCTTCGCCCAATTGCGATCACTGCAGCGGTCGGCTTTGGCGGACTTGTAACTGCTCTTATCGCACGTGCAACTCTTGGGCGCGATGCAATCGGATTAGTCGATGCAAATGCAGCTGGAAATGTTCAAGGGCTAGCAGCACTTCTCTTCTCCGATTATGTCTGGCCCTTCGAAGTAATTTCAGCACTTCTGATTACTGCAGCGCTAGGAGCTATGGTTTTAGCTCACCATCAGCGCACAGTGGCACGACCCTCACAGCGCGAGAGCTCAATTGCTCGCTTCCGATCAGGTTCTCTTTCCACAGCGGCCGGACTCCCTGGCCCTGGAGTCTTTGCTCGTCACAACGCAGTTGATGTACCAGCACTTCTTCCAGATGGAACTCCCGCACCCACATCAATTTCTGCAACGCTTAAGGCTCGTGGCGATATGTTGGAGTCAGCGCAATTCCAGCTTGATGTAGTCGATACAACTGTCGTGGAGGAGAAGTAATGAATCCATACAACTACCTCTACGTGGCAGGAATCCTCTTTACTATCGGTGCAATCGGAGTTGTTCTTCGTCGCAACGCTATCGTCGTATTTATGTGTGTTGAGTTAATGCTCAATGCAGCGAATCTTTCATTTGTAACTTTCTCTCGCATCAATGGAACTCTCGATGGTCAGGTGACGGCATTCTTTACAATGGTCGTTGCTGCATGCGAAGTCGTAGTCGGCCTTGCAATTATTGTTGCGATTTACCGCTCACGCCGTTCAGCATCAGTTGACGATGCTAGTTTGTTGAAGCGATAAATATGAATACTTCGTCATCAATCGTCTATTTGATTGCACTTCCGCTCTTTGGAGCAGTAGCTCTCCTACTCGGCGGTCGCCGTACTGATAAGTGGGGACACCTTCTTGCGACGGCAATGTCAGCAGGATCTTTCGCCGTAGGCGTTTACCAACTTATTCTGATGCTTGGTCGTTCAACTGAAGACCGTGCAATCACCCAGGTTCTCTTCTCTTGGATAAAAGTTGGCACATTCGATATTGATGCAGCCCTGCTCCTGGATCAACTCTCAATTTGTTTCGTGCTTCTCATTACCGGCGTAGGTACTTTGATTCATATTTACTCAATTTCATATATGTCTGAAGATGAGAATCGCCGTCGTTTCTTCGCCTATCTCAACCTGTTTATCGCGGCAATGTTGCTCTTAGTGCTCGGAAATTCTTATCTCAACCTCTATGTGGGTTGGGAGGGCGTTGGCCTTGCTTCATACCTCTTGATTGGTTTCTGGAATCAGAAGCCCGCATATGCGACTGCTTCCAAAAAGGCTTTCGTAATGAACCGTGTCGGAGATATGGGTCTCTCATTCGCAATCATGATTGCCTTTGCAACTTTAGGGACCACAACATTCGCTGGAGTTTCCGAAGCTTCACATCATGCTTCTGAGGCAGCGTTGACGGCTATTGGAATCATGTTAGTAATTGCTGCAGCTGGAAAGTCTGCGCAATTCCCATTACAGGCATGGCTCGGCGACGCGATGGCTGGACCTACACCTGTCTCTGCTCTGATTCACGCAGCGACCATGGTTACCGCAGGCGTCTATCTCATCGTTCGATCTAACTTTATCTTCGATGCTGCCCCAACAGCTCAGTTGATTGTTGTGATTGTCGGAGCAATTACTCTGCTCTTCGGCGCACTTGTTGGTACTGCAAAAGATGACATCAAGAAAGCACTGGCAGCGTCAACGATGTCGCAAATTGGATACATGATTCTCGGTGCCGGCCTCGGCCCTGCTGGTTATGCATTTGCAATCATGCACTTGTTGACACACGGTTTCTTTAAGGCAGGCATGTTCCTCGGCGCTGGATCTGTCATGCACGGCATGGATGATGAAGTAAATATGCGCAAGTACGGAAACCTCCGTAAATTTATGCCAATTACCTTTGTCACATTTGGTCTTGGTTATCTTGCAATCATTGGAGTTCCACCATTTGCAGGTTTCTACTCTAAAGATTTGTTAATTGAGACAGCATTTAACGCTGGGGGAGTGAAGGGTCCAATTTTGGGCGCAGTCACACTTCTTGGTGCAGCAATCACAGCTTTCTATATGTCTCGCGTCATGATTCTTACCTTTACAAGTAAGGCACGATGGGATGAGAAAGCACATCCACACGAGTCTCCTTGGTTGATGTGGGTACCGATGGCAATCTTGGCCGCTGGTTCTGTGACAACAGGATTCCTCTTTACCCGTGGTGATGCACTCGCTAATTGGCTTAATCCAGTCTTTGGTGAACACGCTGAACACCATAGTGAGCACTTGTTTGAGCCAATTGTCGTCTCGATGATGGCGCTCACAGCTGTTGCAATTGGTGTTGCAATTGCATTTTTCAAGTATCAACGTGCAGAAGTTCCAGCGATCGCACCGACCGAAGTCTCCTTCCTTACTCGTTTTGCGCGTAAGGATCTCGGTCAAGATGGCTTCAATGAAGCAGTCTTTATGCGCCCTGGCCAACAACTCACCACACTTCTTGTGAAGAGCGATGACCTTGTTGTCGATGGCGCAGTACGAGGTGTTGGTCGCCTAGCCATCTCTTCTGGTTCGTGGCTTCGACTTTCGCAGACTGGCTTTGCTCGTAGTTATGCAGCTTTCATTCTTATCGGTGCAGTCGCTCTGATTGCCGGAATCTGGGTGGTTACACAATGACCTCATTGACGGCTTTAGCGCTTCTACCAGTTCTTGGTGCGCTGGTAATCGGATTTATTCCGAACAGCAAAGTTGAGCTTATTAAGAAGTCTGCTCTAGGCGTGACAGTAGTAGTTGCGCTCTACGCAATTTATTTGGCAACTCAATTTGAGAGTTCAAACGTTGCACTTCAATTCGTTGAAAGACATGAGTGGATTCCCGCCTTTGGAATTAACTATTCTGTTGGCGTTGGAGGCATGGCACTTGTTCTTATTGTCATGTCAGTAATACTTACACCGATTGTAGTTTTAGCCGGTTGGCATGAATCTGAAGGAGGACGTTGGTCTGTAAAAGTCTTTTACATTCTCATCCTTGTTCTCGAGACGATGATGATTGGTGTATTCGCCGCAACAGATATCTTCTTGTTCTATGTCATCTTTGAAGCGATGTTGATTCCGGTCTACTTCCTTATTGGTGGGTACGGAACAGGTGAGCGCGCTGCAGCTGCTGTGAAGTTCTTGATCTACAGCCTCTTTGGTGGACTTTTGATGCTCGCCTCAATTATCGGAATCTATGTCAACATGGGCAAACTCGGCGCGAAGACATTTGATATCACAATTGTGAGTGAACTACACAACTACATCTCTCCGATGACTCAAAACCTTCTCTTCTTAGGATTCTTTATCGCCTTTGCAATTAAAGCACCGCTCTGGCCTTTACATACCTGGCTCCCAGATGCAGCGAAGGCAGGAACACCAGGCACATCAGTTCTGCTACTTGGAGTTCTCGACAAGGTTGGCACCTTTGGAATGATTCACTTCTGTATCGGTTTATTTCCGGAAGCAAGCAAAACCTTCACCCCAGTTATCATCACGCTCTCAGTAATTTCGATCCTCTACGGCGCATTCCTTGCAATTGGGGCGCGTGATCTCAAGCGTCTTATCGCCTACACATCGATCTCCCACTTTGGATTTATCACTATGGGAATCTTCGCAATGACCTCACAAGGTCTCTCTGGTGCGACTCTCTATATGTTCAACCATGGTTTCTCAACGGCAGCGCTCTTTATCGTTGGCGGCTGGATGATTGCACGACGCGGATCTTCCACGGTTGCAGATTTTGGTGGACTCCAACGGGTTACTCCCGTAATGGCATGGATGTTCTTCCTGGCTGGAATGTCCTCACTGGCACTTCCTGGGCTTTCTAGTTTCGTCAGTGAATTTCTTGTTCTTGTAGGTACCTACACTCGATATCCAGTAGCAGCAGTTCTTGCGACTTTCGGAATAGTCCTCGCTGCGCTCTACATTCTGATTCCAGTCCAGAAGGTGCTTCATGGCCCTACTACGCCAGGAAATGAATCACTTCCTGATCTCAATCTTCGAGAGAAAATCGCAATTGCTCCAGTGATGGCTGCGATTGTTGCCTTCGGAATCTACCCCGCTCCGCTACTCAATATTATTAATCCCGCTTCAGTGCAAGTAATTGAACGCGCAGGCTTTACTGATCCTGCACCCACAGAGAATGTAGGTAAGTAAATGCAATTTACATCTCCTGTCCTCGATTATGCTCTATTGGCTCCAATGCTCATCATCCTTGGTGGAGCAATCATTGGCGTTCTGATTGAAGCGTTCTTGTCTAGTGCTTTAAGACTTCCAGCCCAGTTGTTTATCTCTGTCATGGCAATTGTTACCTCGCTCCTTTCGCTCATTGTTGTGCGCGATCGCGTTTCAGTATCAGCGGCGATGAAATCAATTACCTTCGACGGTGCGGGCGTTCTCTTGCAGGGCTCTATTTTGATTATCGCTCTGCTCTCAATATTTCTCATTGCAGATCAAACAAACTTCACCGCTGCAGCAGCAACCGTTCCTGGCTCTGCAGAAGAGCGGGAAGCTCATTTCGCTCAATCACGCACAACTGAAGTTTTCCCGCTTACTCTTTTTGCGGTAGCGGGCATGATGCTATTTACCGTAGCGAGTGATCTCATTACTCTCTTTGTAGCGCTAGAAGTGCTCTCACTCCCTCTCTATTTGATGGCAGGTCTGGCTCGAAATCGTCGCCTTGCATCACAAGAGGCTGCGCTCAAATACTTCCTTCTTGGA
>WLPB01000066.1 GCA_009698975.1 Actinomycetota bacterium
AAATGAAACAAACGCTATTCAGCCGAAGCTTTAATCACCTTAAAAATGTTCCAAATAACCGTAACTGCCAATAGAACAATCGGTACCGCGAGCCAGTAAAGACCTGCCTCAAACTGATACTTTGCAACACCGAGGGCAATGAGATTTGCAAGGATTGCAGGGGAGTTTGCCCAACGCTTTCCATCTCTGATTCCTCGAGCAAGCGCCCCGAGAGCTGCCGATCCCGTGAATGCGAAGGCGGTAACGCTGATGTATGGCAGCCACTCTTTATCGTGCGTAATGCCAAGAACCAGCATGTAGAAAGCTAGGGCGAGTACGAGGATGGATTCGAAAGCCAGTAAGGCACTCGCTATTTTCACCGATGTGAAATTTTTAGCATCATCTCTTCCCATGGAACCAAACTTATCATCACGGAAGTATGTAGACCCTGTATCCCATGACGGAATCCGTGACGCTCTCACCCAACTTGCATCGCCAAAATTTTTTTATGAAAGTCTTGCACGTGAATGTGCTCGTTCTGATAGAGAGTCCACTCCACTTACAGCCGTCAGGTTTCTACTCGTGGAGGATACTGAGGGAGGTGGCCAACTAGAGAGCTCTTCTGACTATGAAATAGCAATCATTAATTTCTCTAAGGCACTCAATGCCTATTCTCGCAGAAGTGATCTATCGGCCCGCATGGCACGATTCGAATTCATCTCCCTTCTCGTCTGCACAGAACCCGATACAGAAAACTTCGTTTCTCGAGTACGAAATGGCTATCGTGATCAAGGATTTACCCCTAGAGCAAGCTCGGTCCTTCGCGCGAGTAGGGAGGAACCGCTCTCGTTGCTCAACAGGCTGGATAGAGCCCTGGTGATTTTTTAATACTGAATGTACCTAAGTGCGCAGGTTCTCCACAGGCACAAAGAATGGAAGGCAACATTTGTCACCGACTCTCTAGCTTCTCGCTATGGAAATTAAAACAGAGATGGATCCCTCAGTTGTCTTTGGGGTGCTCTATCCATTAATCCAGGATGAAACCATCGAAGAGATTTGGATTAACTCCCCGGAGCGGATTTTTATCGCTCGTCAAGGAAAGAGCACTCTCACCACTCTGATTCTCTCTGCCTCTGAAGTTCGCGAATTAGTTGATCGCGCAATAATGTGGAGCGGCAGGAGACTTGATTTATCGCATCCGTTTGTCGACGCTCGATTGCCAGACGGAAGTCGCCTCCATGTTGTCATTCCTGAAGTAACTGCTGAGCACTGGTCTGTGAATATACGAAAGCATGTCGCGCAGAATCGCTCTCTCGCCACCCTGGTTCAAACGCAATTGTTGAGCGAACTAATGTGTCAGTTCCTTATTGAGGCAGTAGATGCAGGTCTAAATCTCCTAATTAGCGGGGGAACTCAAGCTGGCAAAACAACTCTTCTCAACGCGCTTGCCTCCGAAATTCCACCCTCGCAACGCGTCATCACCATAGAAGAAGTCTTTGAGCTAAAGCCAAGAGTTCCAGATCTCATTCAACTTCAAACTCGTTCCGAGAATTTGCAAGGAGAGGGCGCAATCTCGCTCCGCAAACTGATTAAAGAGGCACTTCGTATGAGACCCAATCGAATTATCATCGGAGAGGTACGCGAAGCAGAGGCGCTCGATCTGCTAATTGCACTTAACTCGGGCTTGCCAGGAATGGGGACGATTCATGCGAATTCTGCTCGAGATGCCCTTATCAAATTACAGACTCTGCCTTTACTTGCTGGCGAGAATATTCCTCATGCATTTGTGATCCCAACTGTTGCATCTGCAATAGATCTCGTGATTCAAGTGAAGATGGATATCGATGGCCAGAGACGAATCACCGAGATTCTCTATGTAACAGGTCGATGCGAGGGTTCTTCGATAGAGGCCGAAGATGTCTGGAGCTGGGATGGAGAGGAGTACCAGGTTGGATTAGGGTTCTTCCCGGCAAAAGAGCGAATCAAAAAGTTAAAAGGATTCGTAGATTTCTCAGGAAATGTATTGAGCCATGCGTGAAGCACGCTTGAAAAACCCTCATCTACGCGACCTCAGATCGGTTGCCTATGCAACTGCATCTCTCCTTTTTGCGCTCTCACTCACCAAGAGCTTGCCAATATCGACCGCTCTCGCAGTACTAACACTTTCTATGCACTACGTGGGAACGAGGCGTAGAGAAGCAAGAAACTCTCAAGCCCTCATGAGTGCAATGCCTGAAATTATTGACCACATAATTTCGGGAATTCAATCTGGCTTATCGCTCAATGAATCACTCACTTCACTCTCGGCAAGAGGGCCACTTATCTCGCAAGCGATGTTTAAAGAACATGGAATAAGGATGGGAAGCGGTACAAAATTTGAGGAGTCTGTGGCAATTCTTCAGGATGAATTCTCACTGAGGTCTGCAGATCAACTCCTTGAATCACTCTTATTCGCCAAGACATTAGGGGGAACAGAGCTAGTTACTCTCCTGAGGCAATTGGGTGATTTCACTCGCCAAGACTTGGCGCTTCGTCATGAAATAGAGGCGAAACAGAGTTGGATTCGCAACTCTGCGCACCTCTCCTCTGCTGCGCCTTGGTTGCTCCTACTACTTCTTTCAACACAGCCTTCAACGGCAGCTACATATGCGACTTCGGCAGGAATCACCGTTCTTTTCATAGGCGTCATGATGACGCTTACGGCATATTTATGGATGGGTCGCCTTGCTCGACTGCCTGAACCTCCAAGAATCTTTGGTCACCAGTGAGATACGAGTTTTCGATTCCCATCCTCATTTCTCTCCTCGCATTGTTTATTGCGGATGAAGGCAGTTCGCTACTTCATAGATTTCAAAAAAAGATATTTCAAATTCGCGATCACACGGGAGTGAGAAATCGCTTGCTTGAGCTAGGAAAAAGTAGCGAGAACAACTTTGAAAACTTCCGAATTTATCAATACACAATCGCAGGGGCTCTAATCTCTTTGACATCGCTCCTCCTGCTATTTCGCGTAATTGCTATTCATTCATGGGTTTTGCTTAATCTGCTCCTAGTTGCTGGAGTGCTCGTTATGACCGAACGTGGTCTCAATAAACGTGTCGAACGCAAGAGAAGAACAATTGAAGGTGAGTTCCCAGCAATAATTGAGATGCTCACCCTTGCGATAGGTGCAGGTGAGTCTCCGTCATCTGCAATCAGAAGAATCGCTACTCGAGCAAAGGGCTACCTTGCTAGTGATTTTGCAAATGTTATCTCGGAGATAGAAAAGGGCAAACCATTTCACACTGCCCTCGATTCACTGAGTAGAAAACTTTCATCAAATTCTGTGCGACGTTTTGTGGACTCACTCATCATCTCAATCTCACGAGGCACGCCCCTAGTAGAGACGCTAGCCAATAGCGCTCAAGAGGCGCGAAATACAGAGAAGATTCAGTTGCTGGCAGCTGCAGGTAAATCAGAGATTGCGATGATGATTCCTGTCGTTTTTCTTATTTTGCCAATATCTATTCTCTTCGCCCTCTTTCCTTCGCTCGCTTCTCTTCAGCTCATCTCGTCGTAAGTTAATAACTTTTCACAAATCCAAAAATCCAAATACAGAAAAGAAAGGTCATAAAATGAATACAGAGAAAATCAATGAGGAAGTTTTAAAGATCTGTTTTGCGGCTTTCAACAAAATTGAGGAACTTCGCCATACCCGACTCTTTAAGGCGCTCAATGATCAAAGAGGCGACGTTCCTGGATGGGTCCTGGTTGTGTTAATGACGACAGGTTTGGTGACCGCTATTTGGACAATTGCAGCTCCGCGCCTGACAGCAATTTTACGGAATTCACTCGATGCCATGAATGGAATTCGATAGTGCTTCAAAAGTTAGCTCTATCTCTTCGATCAGAGCGAGGCAGTATTGAGGCGGCAATGGTTTTGATTCCGCTGACACTTCTCTTCCTAATAGGCGCACAGCTCGCGCTGACTGCCCACTCTCGCAATATCGAGAGCAATTATGCGCAGAACGATGCAAGCGTAAGGGGAATAAGCGGAGACTTTACTAACGGTGACCGCTTTCTCCATCTTGAAAGTAGTGGGGATGGACAGAATTTAGACCTGCTCATTACTGAACGAAAGAAATCATTGCTATCACTGATTCCCACCTTCTCGCTTCTCGAAGGCCGCTTCATTTCAGTTTACGGAATAGCGATTGTCGAGAATCGTCGATGATAGTCAAGAGTGACTCTAGAGTTCACATTAAGAATGGCGCTAGAAATTACATGAGGAATCAACGGGGTAGTGCGACGGTCGAATTTGTCGCGTTGGCGCTGCCCCTATTTATTCCTCTCTTTCTCTATCTCAATCTCTATGCAACAAGAAGTGACCTCGAATCCTCACTTAAGACGCTAAGCCGTGAGATGGCACGGGCAATCGTGACGGCCGAGAATGATGAGGTCGCCTATAGAACCTCACTTGAACTATTTATGAAAGGCGGAGAAGTTTTGGGTCTAGAAAAGAAAATTACTAAGGGGTCAATTCGTTTTGAAATATGGTGCCGAGTAAAACCATGCATATCTCCTGATAATGAGGTTCGAGTCAACATCACATCTAAAGAAATTGAAGGAGTAATTAGCTCGGTGGAATATGTCTCACCGTGGGCTTAACGCCCTCAGGGCAGTTAGAGAGGATCGACGAGGGTCGATTTCAATCATTACCATCGGCCTCTTTTCAATTCTTTTGATTACTTCATTGATCTTGACTGATATCACTGCAATATATCTAGCAAAGAGAAGTCTGACGATGGCTGCTGAAGCAGCAGCTCAGCAAGGAGTGAGTAATTTAGATAAAGCGGCTTACTACAAAGGTGAATTCAACTCAACGAAAATGTCACTCACGGTTTGGGGGGCAGGTGAAAGCGACCCTGGAATTCCAATTGATTGTGGGGCAGGTCGCGACGATGCCCGAAGAGTTTTGCAGAGTTGGTCTGACCTTGGCGGAGGTGTCTCACAGAGTAATCTTTCAGAGATATCACTAACAAATTACTCTTGCGATGGCTTTCAAATTCAGGTGGGCGCAAGTGGCGTTGCAAAGCTACCAATCCCAATCCCATTTTTTGATCTAGATGAGGTATTGCTCTCATCAAGCGTTTCGACAATTGGAGAGAGGGCCGCTTCGAATAACTACAGCGGTGTAGATATTGGTTGATTTGAAATTAGGAGCGGTATTGCAGCTCAAGACGACGGTAGAAACCCTCGATGCATAATCCGAATTTACACAAGCTATCCTTACCCAATGGCCCGCGAATACGCTCTGGAAATTGCTGAGATAAGCGCGACCCTAAAATCTATTGAGCAGGTTCTGGATTTACCGAAGCTCGAAAAGGAAGCCGCTGAACTGGAAGAGGCTGCCGGCGTTCCTAATCTCTGGGATGACCCAGAGGCGGCGCAAGCTGTCACAAGTAAGTTATCGCGCACGCAAGCGGTGATCTCAAAGCTCAAGGGGCTGCGCTCCCGTGTGAGTGATCTACCAATCCTCTTTGAACTCGCCGCAGATGAATCAGAGGGTTCCGCACTCGCTGATGCTGAAGGCGAACTAGATTCAACGAAGAAGGCAATCAGCGAACTTGAAGTTACTACTCTATTAAGTGGTGAGTATGACAACCGCGATGCGCTGATTACCATTCGATCTGAAGCTGGTGGAGTCGAGGCAGCTGACTGGGCGCAGATGCTCTATCGTATGTACTTGCGCTACTGCGAACGTCACGAATTTAAGACTGATGTTCTTGAAACATCATATGCTGAAGAAGCGGGAATTAAGTCAGCAACCTTCCGCGTCAGTGCACCATATGCCTATGGAACTTTATCTGTAGAGCAAGGCACACATCGTTTGGTTCGCATCTCTCCCTTTGATTCTCAATCACGTCGCCACACTTCATTTGCCGGTGTTGAAGTTGTTCCTGTTGTAGAACAGAGTGATCACATTGAAATTGATGAGAAAGAAATTCGCGTTGATGTATATCGCTCATCAGGTCCTGGAGGGCAGGGCGTTAATACAACTGACTCTGCCGTGCGACTGACACATATTCCAACAGGCATAGTTGTCTCATGTCAGAACGAACGTTCACAGATTCAAAATAAAGCGACAGCGATGGCAGTGCTGCAATCAAAATTATTGGAACGTCGCCGCCAAGAAGAGCAGGCAAAAATAAATGCACTTAAGGGCGATAACAGCGGTTCATGGGGCAATCAGATGCGCTCTTATGTTCTTGCGCCCTATCAAATGGTGAAAGATCTTCGTAATAATCACGA
>WLPB01000067.1 GCA_009698975.1 Actinomycetota bacterium
ACGGATTCCGAATCGATGTTGCCCATGCGCTTAAGAAGGATCTCTCAGAGCCGCTGCGTATGCGCGCAACAATGGAATATGACGAGCCACAGCCGCTCGATGGCAAGGGCATTCTCATGGATCGCAATGAAGTTCTTGAGGTCTATAAGACTTGGCGCACGCTCTTTAACTCATACGATCCGCCACGTGTAGCTGTCGCTGAAGCTAACGTGCATCCAAGTCGCTTGCCGCTCTATGCAAGTGAAGAAACCCTCGGCCAGTCCTTTGATTTCCGTTTTATCGACGCCAGCTTTAGTGCAACAGATTTCAAGCACTGCGTAACAGATAGCCTTGAGCTTGCATCAAAAAATAAATCTTCAACTACATGGACGCTCGGCAATCACGACCAAATGCGTTATGCGACCAAGCTTGGTCTGCATCCTGTGGTCGATCGCCAAGATTGGCTACTTTCAAATGGCACGACTCACCCAGTTGATTTTGAAATTGGCACTCAATGCTCTGTCGCTGCAAATCTCTTTATCCTCGCACTACCTGGTTGCACCTATATCTATCAAGGTGATGAGCTAGGAATTCACGAAGTAGCAGATATTCCTGAAACTCAGATTCAAGATCCTATTTATCATCGCAACCATAAGCAGGCTAAAGGTCGTGATGGTTGTCGCGTTCCTCTTCCATGGGAGCGAGCAGGAATAAACTTTGGATTTGGCACAGGAACACCTCACCTGCCTCAGCCAGAATGGTTCGGTAGCTACTCAGTTCAGAGCCAGGAGCTCATCGAAGAATCGCCGCTACAAATATTTAGAAAAGCTCTCGCGCTGCGTCGTCAATTGCAATGCGCTGAAGAGATTACCTGGCATAAGACAACTTCTAAAGATGTCCTGCACTTCTCGCGTCCAAATGGTTGGAATTGCATTACCAACTTCAAAGGTGGAAAGTACACAATGCCTGCCGGTGAGATCCTTATTTCGAGTCAGCCCGTTGTAGCTGGAAAGATTTCAGCGGGAACAACGGTCTGGTTTAAAGATTAAAGAAATTAGCTGACACCCAAAATATCTACGGCAAAGATCAGAGTTTCGTTAGGACCAATTGGACCAGAACCTGCTGCGCCATAACCCATCTCAGGTGGAAGCACTAAGAGGCGACGCCCGCCGACCTTTGCACCAGGTAACCCTTTTTGCCAACCTTCAACAACATTTGCAAGTGGGAATACTGCTGGCTGGCCGCCCCATGATGATTCAATTATTTTTCCCGTTGACCATGCCATCAATGTGTAATGAACAGTCAAAGTAGATGTTGGAAGTACTTCAGCGCCAGTACCAACAATCACATCTGCCGTAGTGAGTTCTGACGGTGCAGCACCAGTTGGTGCAGAGATTGTTGGAGCCTCTCCTGCTACTGCAGAAACTGTAGGAAGACCTGGCGTTGATGCTCCAGAGGCTGATGGTGCTGTCGGCGTTGAATTAGACATTAGCTGAACTCCTAAGATGCTAGCTCCAACCATGGCGATGAGGGAGGCGATGGTGATAAGAACGATGTAGCGCGGCTTCATAGAGCCAGAGCCTACCTTTCCTCTTTCTCGCCCCTTGTATTAGACTCGCGGTTAATGTGCCTCGTCCTGGGGTAAGAGCAACCGGAGGATTTAAATGGCCGTTCGCAAGCCGCAACCGCTTACTGGGTTAGCAGAAAAAATTCGCGCCTTCACCTCTCAGTACAAGGTAGAGAACGATCCTTATCTCAATGGTCTCCTCGAGGCTATCGATAGCAAGAAGAATCTACATGTGTGGGCAGAGCTCGACCCGCTTGATTACTTGCCGCATCCCGAAGGTAAGAGTGGTTTTGCAAAGGCACGTATGGTGCGAGTCCTAACTGTGATCCGAAATGTTCTCGTCTTTGCACCTGTCGCACTGACATGGGCGGCAGTGAGCGCAGCTACAACTGGATTCTCCAAGTACATTGCGGAAAACGGTGCAGATGTAGTTAACTTTCTCGATTTTTGGCAGAACGGATATGAAATCCTTGCTGAAGAGTGGCGAATTGGAAATGTCGCTCGTCTGGACTTTCTGATTGTGATGATTGTTATTGCGCTCACTCTCTATGTATCCCAAGCCGGCCATACAGTAGATGCCCTTCGTGAAGCGGAAGAGGACGAAATTGACCGCCAGCGCATCGCTCTGGCTCTCGAGATTCATGCTCAATTACACGATAAGAAGAAGATTACTGCGGTCAATTTGAATGCGAGCCTAGCTGGAGCGATTTCTCGTCTAGTCTCGGCAACGCACAACCTAGAAGATGCTTCAAAGGTGATGGAGAAGGCAAGTCGCAAATTACCTAAAGCGCAGACAAGTTCATCGAGCTCATTTTTAGATAGCTTTACATTTAGCGAGACATTTGACGAACCAAAACCACGAAGGTCTCGCCGTGCGTAAAGTTCGCCGTCGCCGCGCGGAAGAGGATTCGACAAGTCAAGGGGGTTGGCTCTTCGCTGACTCTTTCCTCGCACTTATGGTGATCTTCCTTGCAACAATTTCATTTGTGCCCTCTCTTGGTGGAGGTCTTACAGGCACCGGAAATATTGGAAACATTGCAGGCGGAAATTACGTCAAGGGCCTAAATATCGCCTATGAATCATTTGATGCCGCACGGATTAAGAGTGATATCGAAGGCTTCATCGCCGCCGAGAAGCTCCCTCGCAGCTCAGTAGTGCTCTTTGCCAAGATAGTCGGTGGTTATAACCCTGCACAAGAGAGCGAAGAAGAAGGTAAGTTCAGGGCGCTTTTATTTAGCGCGCAAATTCAAAAAGCTGAGATTGCTTACTTTTCAAGTGCGAAGATAGATTTAGGTTCAAGTAAGTTGTTAAAGGCAAATCAAATCGTCTTACGATTAACTCTCTCGCCCCAGTAAATTCCTGCTAACGGCGTATTAAAGGCCTACGATTCCAGCGAGGGTGCCAAAAAATGGAACAACAAACATCATTTTGCCCATAACTGTTTCATCAATATCTTCTGGGTTGATTTGAGTGCGCACTTCTTTTGCCTCAACTCCGATTCCTGCTGTATCGCTCACGGAGATCACAGCCCCGAGATAGACGCGATCGGTCGATGTTGTTTTGCCTTCAGCATCTGATGTTTCAGTAACAATGCGGAAAGCAACTTTATCGCCCACTTTAAAGGAATCTGCGCCGCGATACACAACAAGGCTAGATTTCGCAGAGCCAAGAGCGCTCTCAAGCCCACCCTGCGGATGAGAGACTCTAAAGCCGAGCGCGAACAGGACGGCAAAAATCACGGCAACGATGACGAGTTTGCGCTTCATGGGGTGAGTCTAACCTAAGGTTACTTAGAGCGACGAGTGCTTTTTGGCTTTACAGCGCTCTTTTTTACAGGAGTTTTCGACTTTGCGCGCGTAGGTGTAGCAGTTTTAGCCGGTGTTGAACTCTTTGGTGGCTTTGCACTCTCACGACCGGCCTTAGCGGTAATTGAATTCAGCCATGCTTCGATATCGGCATCATCTGATACGCGGGAAACTGTTACGCCCGGCGTCACACCTGTGACAACTGGTGTCGCGATCTCAGCTCCCGTAACCATGGTTCTCTTCTTGGACTTATTTGTTCTCTTGGCAGAGAGTGATGCAAGAAGAGCTTTGAAAGTGGATGCCCATTTAATGCGGTTGAAGTTGGTGATAAAACGTCGCACAGTAAAAATGACGCCAGCAAATCCGGCAGGCTTCGGAGCAGGCTTCGATGCAGGCGCAGATGAGGATCCGCTCTCGCTTGAATTGCTCTCTTCATTAACATTGCCACTACCCATGCCGAGCATAAGACGACTTGTGCGGCTATCCGGGCGACCAACTCCGCGCCACGTAGCTACCTCGATGACGCTACCTTGAACCATCTTTCCCACGACAATCTTCTGCCCATCGGGAAGATCAATAACAAGTGGTGAGTCAGAGATAGGTAAAGGTAGCTTTGAAACCCTTGGGGAAGAGTTCTGGCTTTCGTTATTAGCCAATTGAGAATCCGATTTGATCTGTGTAGTCCGCGGTAGAAATCTCTTCAATAGCTAGCGTGCTGCCAACTGTTGTCTGCACGGCAATGTTGCCATTTGTAATCAGGGTCGTAGTAGCAGTTGTGCGTGAAGAAATCTTACAAATTCCTGGAGTAAGTTGATCTGTAAAGGTAAATTGAGGATTAGTGCTCGGCCATGGCGCTGATGTGATTACCTTTGAGCAGACGATGAGATCACCTGGTTGGTACATGCGAGTAGTGCTCAATGAAACTGTTGGAGCAATTGTGATGTAGATCGAGAAGGTGAGGTTATTACACAATGCATCAACATCTCCATCAGTTACCCGTGTATCGCCTACGGTGAATTGAGAGAAGACGAAGTCATATCCGTTGTATTTGCGCTTCACATCAAAGGCAACAACGCCATCTGTATCGCATGCGCCAACAGAGATGATTCCTTGACCGTATGTCAGAGATCCGCCACCACCGCCACCACCGTTAATTCCGTTGGTACCGTTTGTGCCATTCGCTCCTGCCGGACCTGGAAGGCCGTTTGCGCCATTACATATATATGTCACCGTGCCAGTAGCATCGGTTAACTTCGTACCGCCATTGGTGCATGTGCCTTGAACGCCGGTAAATGCAGCTGAGGCAACGCTTATTCCATCTTTGCCATCAACACCATCTTTGCCATCAACACCGGCAACGCCTGGGGCGCCATCTAATCCGTCGACTCCGTTAAGTCCGATCAAACCATCTTTTCCAGCAACTCCTGCTGGGCCTGGTGCGCCTTCTGGGCCAACAAGAAGTGCGAGAACTTGGTTGAGGTTTGCAGCAGCTTGCTTAGTACCAAAGAAATAATCTTGAGAAGTTTCAGGGTTCGTTGTATCCGCGTATGCCACACCGATTCTCGTCAACGAGAGGAGCAAGAGGGCGACGACTAACTTCTTCATGGCTCTATTATCTCCAGTTTCTCCTCAAAAGAGAACTTTGCTTCGTTAGATGAGTAGATTGCGCTATAAATCGCGTGCAGAGCCGGTGCAATACCCGCCAATAAGAGCAGCAAGCTGGCTCTCTGGTCGGTTAGTAAGGGTTCAGAGGAGATCTGGCGGAAAATGATGAAAGTGATGCCAGCGGTGATGGCTGATTCGAGCAGAATATTTCTAGCCAATCGGTCAGCGCGCAGGAATTTAATTGAACCGAATCGGATGAAGACCAGGAAGTACGGCATGCCAAAAATAAGAGCAACCAATAGCGCCTTAGATGGATTTTCAATCCAGATATAGACAAAGGCGAACACTATGGCTGTGACAAGTAGCGCTGTAATTGGCGAAGCAACTCTCGCGATAAAAAATGATTCGTCGCGCACTTCACCCGAGCTCTTTGAATTAAGAACTATGCCATCAGCAAAACCACGAACAAGTAAGAGAGCGGCAACGATGAGAATATGCGCCAGCGAAATTTGTCGTGATTGTTGTTCAGTGAAGATCACACTACCGACAAGGGCTTGCCCAAGATAGAAAACTGACGCACCTACGAGGCTAGCTCCAATTACACCTACCACTTTAGTGGAATCAGATTCTGAAGAATTCTGAGAAGAAAAATCTCGTCCAATCACTTCACGCAATATCGAAGCGAAGAGGGATGGTCCTGCCCAAGCAATTCCGACTGCAAGTGCAATCAGGAAATCCTTAAAGCTAGTGAGATTGCCGGTTAATAGTTGAATCGCCCAGAAACCAAGAGTGGCAGTCAGTCCTGAAAACGAATCAAGAATTGCTATTGCTGCAACGACTATAAAGATTGTCATCGGAGTAGCTGCAATGCCATTATTTCTACTCACTTCTACTGAAGCGATGACACCGGCAATAGCTCCAACAAGCGGAGCAACACCGTAGGTTTTTTTAGAGATACGGTGGAGTAGCTCTCCTTCACGAATGAGTAAGAAACGCATCAGCGATTGATTCAGCGAAGTGATTGCGCGAACACGGACCCGATATGGGGCTTCTTCAAGTCGCACCCAAAAATTCTTATCACTTTCGATAATTGAATCCGTTAAACGAGGCAGCACTTGCTCGGACTTAAATGGAATATATGAATACTTCCGTGCACGAATTGTTGAGATAATTCCGGTGAGAAATACAAAGATTGCAACGATGAGCGTGAGATCAATCAGACTTGAGCCAGCTGTGCGAGTTTGTGCCTCAAT
>WLPB01000068.1 GCA_009698975.1 Actinomycetota bacterium
ATTCGCGCAGGTGAAGCTTTCCAAATCGTGCTTTCACAGCGATTTACAATGGAGTGCACGGCAGATGCAATAGATGTTTACCGCGCGCTTCGACTGAGTAATCCAAGTCCATATATGTACCTCTTCCGTTTTGAAAGTGGTTTTGACGTTGTAGGTTCAAGTCCAGAAGCGCTTGTAAAAGTAACAGGGCGAGAAGTGATGGTGCATCCGATTGCCGGAACTCGTAAGCGCTCATCAGTTTTAGAGGAAGATATTCGCCTGGGGGAGGAGCTTTTATCCGATCCCAAAGAGCGTGCAGAGCATTTGATGTTAGTTGATCTCGGCCGCAATGATGTAGGTCGAGTGTGCACCGCTGGCTCAGTTGAAGTCGTGGACTTCATGCACATTGAGAGGTATTCCCATGTAATGCACATCGTCTCTACTGTCGTTGGAGAATTGGCGAAAGAACTTGCACCAATCGATGCTCTCTTCTCAGTCTTTCCCGCCGGAACTCTTTCCGGCGCACCTAAGCCGCGCGCTATGGAGATTATTGAAAAGCTAGAACCAACTCGCCGCGCTTTATACGGCGGAGCAATTGGCTACTTCGACTTCAACGGAAATATTGATACTTGCATCGCAATCCGCACAGCTCTCATTTACCAATCAAAGGCATACGTACAAGCCGGTGCAGGAGTAGTTGCAGATTCAGATCCCGAATCTGAACTTCAGGAGACAATAAATAAGGCTCAGGCGGTCTTGATGGCTATCAACAGTGCTCATGGATTCCGATCTTAAATGAATTGGCAGCTGTATTTCTCAATCGCCCTCTTCGCGATTCTTGCGATTCTCATTAGTCTGAGATTTAGAATTTCATCACGATATGAGCGAGAAGATAAGAAAGATACTGAGATTTCAAATTGGAAATCTCTTGATTTAGGTATCGATCCCACCGAAGAGGAAAAATAGTGAGCGTTCTAGATTCAATTATTGAAGGAGTTCGAGAAGATCTCGCTGCGCGACGATTGCCTCTCGCTCAGATTAATGAAGCTCTCAGTGCTGCACCACCTGTAATTGATCTTCATCCGCGCTTGCTCGCAGAGCCAATGAGCATAATTGCTGAAGTGAAGCGATCTTCTCCGAGCAAGGGAGTCCTAGGGGCAATCGCCAATCCGGTTGATTTGGCTCAGCAGTATCAAGATGCAGGAGCTGTAATGGTCAGTGTCCTGACGGAGAGACGTCGGTTTAACGGTTCACTGGAAGATCTCATCGCGGTCCGAGCTGGAATAACTATTCCAGTTCTGCGCAAAGAGTTTATGGTCGATGAATACCAATTTCTAGAAGCGCGTGCAGCCGGAGCTGATGCAGTTCTTCTCATCGTTGCTGCGCTCTCGAAGAGCCAACTCAAGGATTACTTCGACCTAGCGACAGAGCTTGGTATGGCCTCTTTGGTGGAAGTCCACACACCTGCAGAGATTGAAGATGCACTTGAAATTGATCCGCGAATCATCGGAGTCAATTGCAGAAATCTCAAGACCCTCGAATTAGATAAATCCGCTTTCGCCTCCCTTATTCCACAAATTCCAGAGGAGATTATTCGCATCGCTGAATCAGGAATATCGATGCGCAGTGAGGTTGTGGCGGCACAAGATGCCGGAGCTCGCGCAATATTGGTGGGTGAAACATTGGTCCGCGCTGGCGATATCGCGGAAGAATTCAACGCGCTCCTAGGGCGCACTCAAGGGTAGGCTTACTCTCATGTCAATCGCTTCAGATATTGCAGGCCACTTTGGCCCTTATGGAGGAAGATTCGTTCCGGAAGCGCTGATTGCCGCCCTTGAAGAGCTCGACGCAGCACACAATGCAGCGATGATTGATCCAGAGTTTCAGGCAGAACTCGCAGAACTCCATAGAACGTATTCGGGGAGACCATCGATTCTGACAGAAGCAAAACGATTCTCTGCTCATGCTGGTGGAGCGCGCGTGTTTCTCAAGCGCGAAGATCTCAATCACACCGGTAGCCACAAAATTAATAATGTTTTAGGTCAAGCTCTCTTAACGAAGCGGATGGGTAAGAAACGCATCATTGCAGAGACTGGTGCGGGCCAACATGGAGTTGCATCTGCAACAGCGGCAGCACTGATGGGGCTCGAATGCGTTGTCTACATGGGCGAAGAAGATACCCGTCGACAGGCTCTCAATGTTGCACGGATGAAAATTCTCGGCGCTGAAGTAGTTCCAGTCACATCAGGTTCTCGCACTCTCAAAGATGCTATCAATGAGGCGATGCGCGATTGGGTAACCAATGTCGAAACAACTCACTATCTTCTAGGAACCGTTGCTGGCCCACATCCATTTCCAACAATGGTTCGTGACTTTCATAAAATAATTGGTGAAGAATCTCGAGCTCAAATACTTGAACTCACTGGCCGCTTACCGGATGCAGTCCTTGCATGCGTTGGCGGTGGGTCTAATGCAATCGGCATTTTCCACCGCTTCATCTCTGATGAGGGAGTGCGCCTGATTGGTCTTGAAGCTGGAGGCGACGGCGTAGAGACTGGGCGCCATGCAGCGACTATTTCAGGTGGATCTCCCGGAGTACTTCATGGAACTCGCTCATATGTTTTGCAAGATGAAAATGGTCAAACCGTAGAGTCACATTCAATTTCAGCGGGCTTGGATTATCCGGGCGTCGGACCAGAGCATGCATACCTGCATGACATTGGTCGCGCCGAATATCGCGCAATTACAGATGCGCAGGCGATGGAAGCATTCTCAATCTTAAGTAGGACTGAAGGAATTATTCCAGCTATTGAAACAGCGCATGCAATAGCAGGTGCCATGCAAGTTGGAAAAGAGCTTGGCCCTGATGCGCTCTTGTTGATAAATCTCTCTGGTCGTGGTGATAAGGATGTTGATACTGCAGCTCGTTACTTCGGAATCCCGCTGGACTAGGTAGATGCAATGAGTACGCCACTAGAACAGATGTTTACCCGCGTGCGAGCGGAAGAGCGCGCAGCACTCATCGCCTATATCCCCGCAGGATTTCCAACCATTAAGGATTGCCATCGTGTGATTCAGGCCTTTGTTGATGGCGGAGTAGATGCCGTCGAAATTGGTTTTCCATATAGCGATCCAGTCATGGATGGGCCAACGATTCAGGCTGCTGCGGTAACTTCGCTGGCCAACGGAACGAGTGCGAGTGATGTCTTTGATGCGCTGGAAGTTGCAACTACTGCTGGCGTACCGGCAATGGTGATGACGTATTGGAACCCCATTGAGCGTTACGGAGTAGAGAAATTTGCCGCTGAGATTTCTCGCAGAGGCGGATCCGGAGTTATCCACCCAGATTTAACGATTGAAGAATCAGAGCAATGGCTGGCATCGGCAGAGAGATCAGCAATCAATCCAATTTATGTTGTAGCGCTCAGTACCAGTGATGAACGATTGCCTAAGGTTGCCAGCCAATGTAGCGGTTTCGTTTACGCCGCCAGCATCATGGGAGTAACAGGAGCTCGCGCGAGCGTTTCAAGTGGCGCAGAAAATTTAGTTTCCCGTATCCGTCAGGTCACAAAGACTCCGGTAGCAGTAGGGCTGGGTGTTTCAACACGAGCCCAGGCCAGAGAGGTCGCTGGATATGCCGATGGGGTGATTGTGGGATCCGCCTTCGTCAAGGCAATTCTCGATGCTCCGACCATTGAGGACGGTTTAGTGGCTGTACGCGAGCTCGCAGCTGAGCTTGCACTCGGTGTTCGAGGCCAATAGGCCATATATTTCTCCTTAGGCACCAAGGTGCTCTAATTCTGAGTAAGTCGAGAGAAATGGATTGTCGATGTCTTCAAAGAGTGGCAAGAAGCCAGGTAAAGATAATTTCACCCGCAACCTTGTTATAGGAATGGTCACTCTTGTTGCTGTGATCCTCCTCGGAAAGCCAATTAATGACATCGTAAATCCTCGCGAGATCTCACAGACAATTCCCGCTGTAGCATCGTCCGAAAATGGTTACGCAATCTCTTTCAACACAGAACTAACCGGTGTTCCAGTAGTAGATATCTATGAGGATTTTCAATGCCCTGTATGCCTAGAATTTGAGTCAGTAAATATGAAATATATTGAATCACTGATTACAGAGAAGAAGGCAACTGTTCACTATCACATACTCTCCTTCTTGGGAGATGAGTCTGTTCGAGCAGCAAATGCTTCAGCATGTGCCGCAGATGAAGGCAAGTTTATGCAGTTCCACAATGGACTCTATGCAAATCAACCACAAGCCGAAAATTCTGGTGAGTGGAGCGATGAGCGCCTGATTGCTATTGGTGCAACAGCTGGTATTGCAAGTGATGCTTTTGAGAAGTGCGTCAAGAACAAGGGATATGAAGGATGGGTCTCGAAATCTGCTGAAGCTGCAGCGAAGGCAAATATCAATAGCACGCCAACTGTCTTCGTAAATGGCAAAGAAATTGATCGCCAGACTCAATACATGAGCGCTGCTAACTTCAAAGCTGCTGTAGAAGGTTAATTTGTTTCTTGCCGCAATTCCTACTCCGACTATTTCGGTATTGGAAGTTGGGCCATTAACTATTCATCTATATGCACTCTGCATTATTGCCGGGGTTGCGCTAGCAATTTGGCTTGGCAATAAGCGTTTCGTTGCAGCGTTTCCAGATGCAACTGGAGTGGTGAGCGATGTTGCTATCTTTGCTGTACCCGCAGGAGTAATAGGTGGCCGTCTTTATCATGTCATCACAACGCCTGAACGCTTCTTTGGCAGCGATGGAAATCTCAGCGATATCGTAAAGATTTGGGAGGGTGGCCTTGGTATCTGGGGCGCGATCTCGCTCGGGGCTGTAGCTGCTTTTCTGGCATATCGCCATATTGGTAAATCTCGTCCGCTACCGCAATTTAGATATTTTGCAGATGCTCTTGCACCCGGAATCATATTTGCACAAGCAATAGGGCGTTGGGGAAATTGGTTCAATGGCGAACTCTTCGGCCGACCATTAACCGCCCCCTGGGCGCTAGAAATTCCGTTAGAGCTCCGTCCAATCGGAATGAGCGAATACACCACTTTTCATCCGGCCTTTCTCTACGAATCTCTCTGGTCGATATTTATCGGCTCGCTCTTGATTCTCCTTACCAAACGCGTTCGCGGAGGCCAGCTCTTCTCGCTCTATGTGGTGGGCTATTGCCTCGGCAGGGTTCTTGTGGAGTATCTTCGAATAGATTCTTCTCATCTCATTATTGGAATTCGCCTCAATGTATTCGTCGCATTAGCTGTGGGAGCATTGGCGCTCGTTGCCTTCCGTGGTTTTTCGCGGAGCGAGCGGTAGGCTATCAATATGACTTTAGAGGATGTTTATCGTCGCAATCTTGAACACCGCGCACACCGCGCAGGGTGGTTGCGTGCCGCTGTTCTTGGCATTAATGATGGGCTCGTCTCGACTGCAAGTTTGATGATCGGTGTAGCAACGGCGAGTGCATCACTGGATAATGCATCCACAATTATTATTTCAACGGGTGCAGCGGGTATTGCTGCCGGTGCTCTTTCGATGGCGGTAGGCGAATACATTTCTGTCAGCTCACAGACAGATATCGAAAACTCAGATCGACTGCTCGAGATTGAGCATTTAGCAATTGATCCTGAAGGAGAGCTCGAGGAGCTCGTAGAGATTTACAAGGGACGCGGACTTGAAGAAGATCTTGCGCGTCAGGTTGCACTCTCACTTACCGCCAAAGATGCTCTCACTACTCATCTTCGAGATGAGTTAGGACATCATCCGCATAGCAAGGCGCGTCCCGTTCAGGCATCAATCGCCTCTGCGGTCTCATTTGCACTCGGTGGGTTCATTCCATTTATCGGAGCACTTCTGCTCAGCTCCTCCGATTCAGGTTCGAGGTCAATGAGTATTGCAATAGTTGCATTTACTCTCGTTGGTCTCATTCTCGCCGGCGCTGTCGGAGCCAAGACCGCAGGCTCACGTCTCCTTGTTCCAACCTTGCGGGTACTTATTGGTGGCAGCTTAGGTATGGCAATCACCGCCGGAATTGGTCAGCTTTTCCACGCCTCGATAGCTTAATTTGATTGGCTTAGAGCCCTACTTTCGCTATCCAATTTCCCAGCCTTCTTGATATCCTTCGGGACTTACGTATCGGGCCACCGTTGTCCCACCGCCGCAAGATTAAATAAAGCGTGAAGCAGGGAAAA
>WLPB01000069.1 GCA_009698975.1 Actinomycetota bacterium
CGCATTCACACATCTGCTGCCGGTGTTTTGATTCTTCCGGAAGCAGAAGAAGTTGATGTTGAGCTCAATATGAATGATGTTCGCGTAGATGTGTATCGCTCATCAGGACCCGGCGGACAGTCAGTAAATACAACTGACTCTGCAGTGCGCTTGACTCATGGGCCAACCGGAATCGTCGTCTCGTGTCAGAATGAAAAATCTCAGCTTCAAAATAAGGAATCCGCACTTCGCATCTTACGTGCGCGCCTGCTGGCGCATGCCCAAGAACAAGCTGATGCAGCTGCTGCCGCGGAGCGAAAGAGTCAGGTTCGAACTGTCGATCGTTCAGAGCGGATTCGCACCTATAACTATCCAGAGAATCGCCTGAGTGATCACCGCGTCAACTACAAGTCAAATAATCTTGATGCAGTTCTCAACGGCGAACTCGATGATGTAATTCAAGCGCTACTCGATGCCGATAAGGCAGCGAAGCTTTCAGCAACGAGCTAACCTTAAATGTCACTTACATTTAAAGAATTTCTTCGCGGTGGCAAAGATCAATTAGCAGCAGCAGGTTTTCCAGAGGTCGACGCCGAACATCTCATCGCCTATCTCCTTGGAATTTCTCGAATGGATTTACATAATCCGCTTACTCTCGAAAATGCTCTTGCCGCTTTCCCCGATCTCTCGGTAATCGAAGAGAACTTCTGGGCGCTGCTAGATAGACGGTGCGCACATGAGCCACTTCAATACCTCACTGGCACCGCATACTTTCGCTACCTAGAGATTGAAGTCGGTCCCGGTGTTCTTGTGCCTCGTCCCGAGAGCGAGCTTCTCGTCGAAGCGGTTCTAAAGAATATCGAAAGCAGAACAGGCGCTGTCAGCGTTGTTGATCTCGGTTCGGGTTCTGGCGCTCTAGCGCTAGCAATTGCAACTGAAGCCCCAGAGACGCATCTCGTTGCAGTTGAAAAAGACCCAGCAGCAATTGAGTGGTTACGGAAAAATGTTTCGCGAATCGCAGAACGAGTTCGCATTGTTGAAAGTGATGTTGCCTCAGCCTTGATTGGCGTGAAGTGCGATGTAGTCATTGCAAATCCGCCATATGTCCCTAATGGCCAAGTACTTCCGCGTGATGTGGCAGAGCATGAACCTGCCATCGCGTTATACGGCGGCCCAGATGGAATGGAGCTTCCGCGAGAATTTATCGCGGCAGCAGCTCGCCTGCTCAAGAGTGGTGGCTTCGTGGCGATAGAACATCACGAGAGTCAAGGGAGCGAGATCGCCTTGGCTATGGAGCGAGAGTTTTCCGAGGTAACTCTTCATAATGATTTAGCTGGCCGCCCTAGATTCACGACTGCTATCAGGAGATAATTACCCCATGGCGCGCATTGATATAAGTGGTGGAGCGGATAACGATGCAATAGCTCTAGCCCTTAAAGGAATTCGCGATGGTTACATCATTTGTGCACCTGCAGAACATGGCTACATTTTCTTAGTTGATGCATTCTCGGAGTTCGCTGTTCGCGCAATGCATGTTCTACGCGGTGCTCGCAATGGAACATCGGCTCAAGTATTAATTGCCTCTGCTGAGACTCTTCCCGGAATCGCTCGTGATCTCAGTGAAGATGTGATGGCGTTGACAGAAGCTTTCTGGCCTGGTCTGCTCTCACTTAATCTTCGCCCCAACCGCGGCCTCGCCTGGGATTTGGGAGATGGCAATACATTAGATCGCTTTAGCGTGCGATCTCCACAATCAATCTTTTTGCAATCCATTCTTGCGGCGAGTGGTCCGTTAGCGGTAGCAAGTGCAGCAAGAGCGGGTGAGCGGCCGATGAAATCTCTCGATTCTCTTCTGGTTGGAGAGTTTGACCTCGCTGCGATTTTCGATGCCGGCACACTCGATGATGGCCCGCTGACAACAGTTGTTGAAGCAGATCTTACGGCAATGACCATTATTCGAGAAAGTGCTATCAGCCGTGAGCAGCTCGCTGCCGTCGTGCCTGCCCTTTCGCCAGATAAGCCAATAAGCTAACGCCATGTCCAATACTTTCTATGGCCCTGATTTCGAGCTCCTCACAGAAGAAGATCCTGCGATTGCAGCAGTTCTACTCTCAGAACTTAAGCGCCAGCAGAGCGACTTGCAGCTGATCGCTTCCGAGAACTTCACATCTCGTGCAGTATTAGCAGCACTGGGATCGACTCTTTCAAATAAGTATGCCGAGGGTTATCCAGGAAAGCGTTATTACGGCGGCTGTGAAGAGGTAGATGTTGCTGAGAACATTGCTATTGATCGCGCCAAGTCTCTCTTTGGTGCAGAGCATGCAAATGTTCAACCACACTCAGGTGCGAGTGCGAATATCGCGGTCTATCAAGCCTTTACTAAGCCAGGCGATACTGTTTTGGCGATGTCCTTGCCACATGGCGGCCACCTCACTCATGGTTCTAAAGTTAACTTCTCGGGCAAGTGGTTTAACGTCGTCTCATATGGCGTGCGTCAAGATAATGAGTTGATTGATTACGACGAGCTGCGCGATCTGGCAATTGCCAATAAGCCAAAGATGATCTGCTCTGGTGCAACTGCTTATCCTTCTTTGATTGACTTTGAGAAGGTCCGCGCAATCTGTGATGAAGTTGGCGCGATTATGTGGGTCGATGCCGCGCACTTCATTGGGCTAGTTGCAGGTAAGGCGATTCCATCACCGGTGCCATATGCCGATGTTGTTTCATTTACAACCCATAAGGTTTTGCGCGGTCCTCGCGGCGGAATGATTCTCAGTAAGGCAGAACATGCCGCAGCTCTTGATAAGGCAGTTTTCCCTGGAATGCAGGGCGGGCCAATTATGTCTGCCGTTGCTGGCAAAGCGGTTGCGCTCGCAGAGTGTGCGACTCCTGCATATCAAAAGTATGCCAAGGATGTCATCGTCAATGCGAAGTCTCTAGCAGCGGCTCTTGAAAGCGAAGGCATGCGCGCAGTTTCTGGTGGAACCCAGACACACTTGGCACTGATTGATATTCGCGCGACAGGAGTAAACGGCAAGGTTGCAGATGAGCGTTGCGGTGCGGCTGGAATTGTTCTCAATAAAAATTCAATCCCATTTGATCCAGAAGCGCCTTCTGTTACTTCAGGCATTCGTGTGGGTACTCCAGCAACAACAACACAGGGCATGGGCGTCGAAGAGATGAAGACAATCGCCTCCCTTATTGCGCGAGCGATTAAGAGTGATGATGCAGCTGTACACGCTGCAATCAAATCCGAAGCTCACACATTGACAGCGCGTTTTCCTATCTACCAGGCATAGGCTTAGCCAGATCCCATGCGTGAATATCTCGTCACACTTTTATTAGCAGCATCAATATGTTTTGTAGCTACCCCCTTCGTGCGTCGCTGGGCAATTAAATTTGGTGCGGTAGGAAAAATTCGTGAGCGCGATATCCATACAACTCCCACTCCTCGCTGGGGCGGGTTGGCAATGTGGTTTGGTATGGCCGGTAGTTTTGCAATGGTCCACCACCTCTCTCTCGTTGGAAAATCATTTACCCGCGAATCACTAGGAATCTTTCTCGCCGCAACATTCCTTGTTCTCTTAGGAATGATTGATGATCGCTTTGAACTCGATGCCATTACAAAACTTGCTGGCCAGGCTCTCGCAGCAGGAATACTTCTGATCTACGGCGTACAGATTTTCTGGCTTCCCATCAATGGCGTGATGACCTTGCCTGCGAGTATCGGCCAATTGCTGACGATTGTTGTGGTGCTTGTCGCAATTAATGCCGTCAACTTTATTGATGGTTTAGATGGTTTAGCCGCAGGAATAGTGGCAATTTCAGGCGCTGCCTTCTTTGCCTTTGCCTATTTATTAGCGGTTATCAATGGTTTTAGTCGCGCCGGTTCCCCATCACTTATTACCGCAATCATTATTGGTATTTGTGTTGGCTTCTTGCCACATAATGTTTTCCCAGCAAAAATCTTTATGGGGGATTCAGGTTCGATGCTCCTTGGCCTACTCTTAGCGGCATCATCGATAACCCTGACAGGACAGATTGATCCCAATGCAATCTCATCTGAAGATTTGGGTCCGACCCTGCTTCCACTTGCACTTCCCTTTGCGGTTCTCGCGATTCCACTCTTTGATTTGTTCTCAGCAATTTTTCGTAGATTGCGAGCGGGAAAGTCGCCCTTTACTTCTGACAAGGAACATATTCATCACCGCATAATGCGCTCTGGAAATTCCCAGGCGCGCACTGCTTTTATTATGTATCTCTGGACCGCGACAATTTCTTTCCCTGTTTCAATTTCAGCATTTACGCCGCTGTGGGTAGCCATAGCTCTCTTCGCTTTAATGTTAACTGGAACTCTCATCTTCTCTCGTCGCAGAAGGAAAGTAGTGGTGCTCACATGAGCAGCGAGCGCGCATTACTGAAGGGTGCACTTATTCCTTCAGCAATTCTTGCGCCAGTAACTATCGGAGTCTCTGGATATTTCTGGTCTGGAGCCGGACTTGCTGGCGCACTTTTGGCTCAGCTCATTGTTCTGATGTTCTTTGCTACAAACCTTCTGGTCGCTCGGATTTCGCGCGATCTAGATCCGATGATGACTATGGCACTTGCGATGATGAGCTATGTGACCAAGGTTTTCCTCCTCGGAATTTTCCTCTGGCTCATCACCACCTTTATCCCCGAGAGCGCCTGCAATCGCACCGCTTTCGCAATTGCTGCGATTATGGCCACCTTTGCCTGGCTCGGAGGGGAGATCACCGCATATCTCAAGCTCGATCTTCATTTACAATTGCCACCCCGGCAGTAGACTCCTCCAAGTTCTACCCTTTCACCCCTGAAAAAGGAGCTCCCCATGGCAGCAAAACCCGAGTCAGATGCCCTCTGGTCAATCGTCGGTTACATGCTCTCTGGATTGATTTTCTGGGGCGGGGTCGGGTATCTGGCAGATAAGTACTTCAGTACCGGCTACCTCACCCTTGTGGGCTTGCTCTTAGGCATGGGTGGCGCGATCTATCTCATATGGCTGCGATTCGGCCGTGAGTAAGAGGCATTTGCGTGATGGGAGACACGGGAAACCACTCCCTTTCCGATTTCTCAGGAGGGGCTCCTACCCTCTAATCTTTGCTCGGACTCACCATGGGAAGTGAGCTATTGAGGTATCGGGGGAGCGCCGGGTGATTCACCTGAAGCTAAGCGGTGAAGGTTTTGTGCCACCGAGCACAAATGACTTCAACCTCCCACCAATTTTCGAAAATATTGAGTGGCTGACTAAGCCGGTTTTGCTTGTATTCCTTTCGGTAATTCTCGTATCGGTATTCTTCGTAATCTCTGCTCGCAAAGCTGCAGTTGTCCCTTCAAAGCTGCAATTCGCCGGCGAAAGTATCTACGCATTTGTTCGCAATGATCTTGCGCGTGATGTTATTGGCCACGACTTCATGCGCTTCGTGCCTTATCTCTTCACTCTCTTTACCTTTGTCTTAACGAACAACATCTTCGGAATTGTTCCTTTCTTGCAATTCCCAGCGATGTCACATGTTGGCTTCCCATATGTGTTGGCCCTCTTCTCATTCTTCGTCTTCCACTATGTTGGAGTTCGAAAGCATGGTCTTGGTAAGTACCTTAAAGAGATTGCATTTATGCCTGGAGTTCCAAAGGCTGTCTACCTCTTGCTTACCCCAATTGAAATCGCAACTTTCTTCTTGGTGCGTCCATTAACGCTCTCACTTCGTCTCTTCGCAAATATGTTTGCAGGTCACTTGTTGCTTCTCGTGTTTATTATGGGCGGGGACTACATGCTTCATGATCCTCACATCATTATGAAGGTATTCGCTCCCTTCTCATTCCTATTTGGTATTGCGCTCACATTCTTTGAGTTCATGGTCCAATGTTTACAGGCGTATATCTTTACGCTGCTTACAGCTCTATACATCGCCGGCGCCCTTGCCGACGAGCACTAAACGAATAACCTAACGAAAGGCAAGAAAATGGAAGGCACACTCAACCTGGTCGGTTTTGGCCTATCAGCTATCGGTCCAGCTATCGCAACTGGAATGATCTTCGCTGCATATATCAACGGCGTTGCACGTCAGCCAGAAGCTCGTAGCGTTCTCCAGCCAATCGCGTTCCTCGGATTCGCGCTCGCTGAAGCACTTGCACTCTTCGGTCTCGTCCTCGCATTCGTTCTCTA
>WLPB01000007.1 GCA_009698975.1 Actinomycetota bacterium
AAGCTTGTTCCATTCGGTGCATTCATCCGTGTTCACGAAGGAATTGAAGGACTTGTTCATATCTCGGAGCTCGCAGAGCGCCATGTTGAGATTCCAGAGCAGGTTGTTGCAGTTGATGACGAACTCTTCGTTAAGATCATTGATATCGATCTAGAGCGTCGCCGTATCTCACTCTCATTGAAGCAGGCTAATGAAGGACAAGATGTTGAGGTTGAAGCATTCGACCCAACACAGTACGGAATGGCTGCTCGCTACGATGCTGAAGGAAACTTCATCTATCCAGAAGGCTTTGATCCTGATTCACAGGAGTGGAAGCCAGGATACGAAACTCAGCGCGAAGAGTGGGAGCGTCAATACACTGAAGCTCAGACTCGCTTCCTAGCGCATAAGAAGCAGAAGGCAGAAGCACAGGCAGCTGAAGCTGCTGTTACTCCAGCTGAATAAATAACGTTCACTAAAAATCCCCTGCGGGATGCGATGTGCTCCTTAACATCGCTCCCCTGCAGGGGATTTTTTTCTCCCTAGGTGGGTAAGGTAAGCCCATGTTAATCGTGGGCCTGACCGGCGGAATTGGCGCTGGAAAATCAACAGTGGGCAACATGTTTGCGCAGTTAGGCGCTCTTGTTATCGATGCGGATCAACTCGCTCGCGAGGCAATCGAACCGGGTAGCTCAGGCTTCGATGAAGTCGTTACTTTGTTTGGATCCCAGATTCTCAACGATGGAGATATTGATCGGAAAGAGCTCGGAAAGATAGTTTTCAGTGATGCAAAGAAGCGTAGAGAGTTAGAGGCAATCATTCATCCACGAGTTCAGGATGCTCTTGCCTTACGAATAAAGAGCTTGAACCCTGGAGATATTTTGATTTACGAGGTGCCACTTCTGGTCGAAACGGGTGCGCAGAAGAAGTTCGATTACATCATCACCGTTGAGAGCGATATTGAGAATCGCCTAGACCGCCTTTTCGAACGTGGTTTAGATGAAGATGAAGCAGAGCGCCGTATTGCAGCTCAAGCTTCTCAGGCCGAACGGGAAGCAGTGGCAGATTTCGTCATTGTAAACGATGGAGATAGAGCAGAACTCTTCACTGAGGTAGTTCGAATATGGGAGAGCGAGCTCGATGCGCCCCGTAAGTGAAGTTCAGCGCAAGGTCGCACCTTTCCAAGTAATCAGTGATTATGTACCAGCGGGGGATCAGCCTGCAGCGATTGAAGAGCTGGCTCGCCGAATCAATGCGGGAGAGCGAGATGTAGTTCTGCTCGGCGCCACAGGAACTGGAAAGTCCGCGACAACTGCGTGGCTCATTGAAAAGTTGCAGCGGCCAACACTTGTACTGGCTCCGAATAAAACTCTCGCGGCGCAGTTAGCAAATGAATTCAGGGAGCTCTTGCCTAATAATGCTGTTGAATACTTCGTTTCGTACTATGACTATTACCAGCCTGAAGCATATGTGCCTCAGACCGATACCTTCATCGAGAAGGACTCAAGCGTAAATGACGAAGTAGAACGATTGCGTCACTCAGCCACAAATTCCCTTTTGACCAGACGCGATGTCATTGTGGTTGCAACAGTTTCATGCATCTATGGATTGGGAACGCCACAAGAATATATCGATCGAATGATTCACCTTAAGGTTGGTGATGAGGTTGAGCGCAATGTGCTTCTGAGACGCTTTGTAGACGTTCAATACAAGCGCAACGATGTTGCATTTGAGCGAGGAACTTTCAGAGTGCGTGGGGATACCATTGAGATTATTCCGATGTATGAAGAGCTAGCAATTCGAATCGAGATGTTTGGTGATGAGATTGAGCGGATAACCACTCTCAATCCACTCACGGGCGAGATAGTAAGAGATGAAGAGGAAATCTACATATTTCCTGCTACCCATTATGCAGCCGGTCCTGAAACAATGAAGCGGGCAATGAGTGATATTCAAGATGAGCTTCAGATACAACTCAATACATTTACGAAACAGAACAAGTTACTCGAAGAGCAACGCCTACGCATGCGCACAACCTTTGATTTAGAGATGATGGAGCAACTCGGGTTTTGTTCGGGTATCGAGAATTACTCAAGGCATCTTGATGGTCGTGAACCTGGTTCGCCACCTAACTGTCTGCTTGATTACTTTCCCGAAGACTTTCTCTGTGTGATTGATGAAAGTCACGTGACCGTCCCGCAAATTGGAGCAATGTTCGAAGGAGATGCCTCTCGTAAGCGAACCCTTGTTGAACATGGCTTCAGACTTCCAAGTGCTCTCGATAATCGCCCTCTCAAGTGGCCAGAATTCCAAGAACGAGTAGGTCAGACGGTTTATCTCTCTGCTACACCCGGTAAGTACGAGCTCGGAATTGTCCAGGGCGATGTAGTTGAACAGGTTATTCGCCCTACCGGACTGGTGGATCCGCAAATCATCATCAAGCCCATCAAGGGACAGATTGATGATCTACTCAACGAGATTAATATCCGAGCAGAAAAGAATGAACGCGTACTAGTGACTACCTTGACGAAGAAGATGTCTGAGGACCTCACAGATTATTTACAAGAACGTGGCGTGCGTGTGCGTTACCTGCACTCGGAAGTCGACACCCTGCGACGGGTAGAGCTGCTTCGAGAACTCCGTTCAGGTGACTACGACGTCCTCATTGGTATCAACTTGCTCCGTGAGGGTTTGGATTTACCCGAGGTCTCACTCGTCGCAATTCTCGATGCCGATAAGGAAGGCTTCCTTCGTTCGGCAACATCGTTAATCCAAACAATTGGTCGTGCAGCGCGAAATGTTTCGGGCGAGGTCCATATGTATGCAGATAACATCACCGCGTCCATGGAGAAGGCGATTGATGAGACCAACCGACGCAGAGCCAAGCAGGTGGCGTATAACCTAGAAAAGGGTGTCGATCCACAGCCGTTGCGTAAAAAGATTGCCGACATTACAGACCTGATTGCTCGCGAAAGTGACGATACCGATCAGCTCATTGCTGGAATCAAGGGTGCGAAGGGTTCATTGCCATTTGTAGAGCGCGGAAAAGGATCTCTGGCGCGCCAAGAGCTAGCTGCGTTGATAGGCTCCCTCACCGAGCAGATGCGTAGCGCAGCTGATGAGCTTGCCTTTGAGCTCGCTGGCAGATTACGTGATGAGCTCAAAGATCTTAAACGAGAACTTCGATCCATGGATGAGGCGGGGCATTAAGCAATGATTGAGAAGTTAGTCGTTCGTGGAGCCCGCGAGCACAATCTAAAAGATGTCTCCATCGAACTTCCTCGTGATGCGCTCATTGTATTTACTGGGTTATCTGGTTCCGGAAAGTCATCACTCGCCTTTGACACAATTTTTGCCGAAGGTCAGCGTCGTTATGTTGAATCATTATCAGCTTATGCGCGTCAATTCTTAGGCCAGATGGATAAGCCGGATGTAGATTTTATTGAGGGGCTATCTCCAGCTGTTTCAATCGATCAGAAATCGACCAATAGAAACCCTCGCTCAACCGTCGGAACAATTACGGAGGTTTATGACTACCTTCGCCTGCTCTTTGCTCGCGCTGGTCGCCCTCACTGTCCCAATTGTGGGAAAGCAGTCTCACGACAGTCTCCGCAACAGATCGTTGATCAAATTCTCGAGCTTCCAGCTACAACTAAATTTCAGGTCCTCGCCCCGATTGTGCGAGCACGTAAGGGTGAATTTGTTGATCTCTTCTCGGACTTAGTGACTCAAGGGTATTCACGTGCTCGTGTAGACGGCGAAACTATTCAATTATCGGAACCGCCAAAGCTTAAGAAGCAAGAGAAGCACACCATCGAGGTGGTCGTGGATCGCTTAACTGCTAAAGCTGAGAGCAAATCACGCCTGACGGATTCAATTGAAACTGCACTCAAACTTGCGAGCGGCCTGGTCATCCTTGATTTTGTCGATGCCAAGACGGGGGAGAAGGAACGCACCTTTAGCGAGAGCCTTGCCTGCCATGATTGCAATCTCTCCTTTGAAGAACTCGAACCTCGATCATTCTCATTTAACTCGCCCTTTGGAGCATGTGCCGATTGTTCTGGCATCGGAACAAAGTTAGAAGTTGATGAAGAACTCATCATCCCCGATGATTCAATTTCAGTAAATGAAGGAGCGATTGCCCCTTGGGCCGGCGGCCAATCTTCTGAATATTTCTTACGATTGTTAGAAGCGCTAGCTGAGGATGTTAAGTTCAATCTTGATACGCCGTGGAAGAAGCTCTCGGTAAAGGCTAAAGATGCCATTATCAACGGCTTTGATTATGAGATTCAGGTTAAGTTTAAGAATCGTTATGGTCGAGTCCGCAATTACTCCACTGGCTTTGAAGGGGTAATTCCATTTATTCATCGCCGCCATGCCGAGACCGATAGCGATTACAGTCGCGAGAAATATGAAGCGTATATGCGCGAGACACCATGTCCGGCATGTAAAGGTGCTCGATTAAAGCCGGAAGTTTTGGCGGTGACAATCGGCGGTAAATCAATCGCAGAGGTATGTTTACTCTCTATCGATGATTGCGCACAGTTCCTCAAAGGGATTGAACTGAGCGCGCGTGAAGCTCAGATTGCTGAGCGCGTAATGAAGGAAGTTCATGCACGACTTGGCTTCTTACTCGATGTCGGGTTGGACTATCTCTCATTAGATCGTCCAGCCGCAACTCTGTCAGGTGGAGAAGCTCAGCGCATTCGCCTGGCGACACAAATTGGCTCCGGCCTTGTTGGAGTGCTCTATGTCTTGGATGAACCAAGTATTGGGCTTCACCAACGAGATAATCGACGTCTGATTGATACTCTCACTCGACTGCGTAATCTTGGAAACACTTTAATTGTTGTGGAACACGATGAAGAAACAATTCGTACCGCAGATTGGATTGTCGATGTTGGCCCAGGTGCTGGCGAGCATGGTGGCAAGATTGTGGTCTCAGGATCTTATGAAGATTTGATTAACTCACCAGATTCAATCACCGGTGCCTATCTCTCTGGTCGTAAATCAATCGAAATTCCAGCAACTCGCAGACCAGTAGATCCTAAGCGCAAGCTTGTCATCAAAGGCGCGAAAGAGAATAATCTTAAAGATATTGAAGTTGAGATTCCGCTTGGGCTCTTTATCTCAGTGACCGGAGTTTCTGGCTCTGGAAAATCCACTCTGATCAACGACATTCTCTACACCACGCTCGCCAATAAACTCAATGGCGCACGTCGCGTACCTGGACGCCATCGCACAGTAAGTGGTATCGATCAACTAGATAAGGTTGTGCATGTAGATCAGTCACCAATTGGTCGTACCCCGCGTTCTAACCCAGCAACCTATACTGGAGTTTTCGACAAGGTCCGTGCCCTCTTCGCTGAAACAAGTGAAGCAAAGGTTCGTGGATATCTGCAGGGCCGCTTCTCCTTCAATGTTAAAGGTGGACGCTGCGAGAATTGCTCTGGCGACGGCACCATCACAATCGAAATGAACTTCCTGCCAGATGTATACGTTCCATGTGAGGTCTGCCATGGTGCGCGCTACAACCGCGAAACACTTGAAGTCCATTACAAAGGTAAGACCATTGCTGATGTTCTTGATATGCCGATTGAGATAGCCGCTCAATTCTTTGAGTCCATGCCGACTATTGCTCGATACCTTAAGACCCTTTGCGATGTTGGTCTCGGGTATGTCCGTTTGGGGCAAGCAGCGACAACTCTCTCTGGCGGAGAAGCCCAACGCGTCAAGCTAGCTACCGAATTGCAACGTCGCTCAACCGGTCGCACAATCTATGTGCTTGATGAGCCAACCACCGGACTTCACTTTGAAGATGTCAATAAGTTGTTAGGCGTCCTGAAGCGTTTGGTCGAGTCAGGAAATACTGTTGTTGTGATTGAACATAATCTTGATGTCATCAAATCCTCTGACTGGGTGATCGATATGGGTCCTGAAGGAGGATTCCGTGGAGGTTATGTTGTAGCCGAGGGAACTCCAGAGCAGGTCGCAGAAGTCAGCGCGAGTTATACCGGCCAATTCTTGGCTGAAATTCTGGCGAGTAATCGGAAGAGCCCTGTAAAAAAGAAGACGACCAAGAAGTCATAAGATGGCAGATCCAGCCAGCTATCGTCCCACCAATATTCCCGAGGAACCCGGGGTATATCGCTTTTACAACAAGAGCGAGAAAGTTATCTATGTCGGCAAGGCAAAGAATCTAAAGAATCGGCTGAGCTCATACTTCCAAGCCAATCTCGCTCAGAAAACTTATCGAATGGTCCATGAAGCGGTGCGTGTGGATTGGACTATCGTCAACACCGAACTGGAAGCGCTGGCGCTCGAGTTCTCGTGGATCAAGCAATATCACCCGACCTATAACGTTCAATTCAAGGATGACAAGTCTTATCCATATCTGGCAATCTCATTAGAGGATGAGTTCCCTCGAATATTTATTACTCGGAAAGAGAAGCGAAGTGGCCTCAAATACTTTGGACCGTATACAAATGCCTGGGCGCTGCGAAACACATATGAAGTGCTGCTCAAGGTCTTCCCGGTTCGCTCATGCTCTGTAGGAAACTTTCAACGAGCGCAGAGATCGAAGCGGCAGTGTTTGTTGGGCGATATTGGTAAATGCGCAGCGCCATGCGTCGGCTGGGTAACCCCAGAAGAGCATAAAGAGATTGCCTACAAACTTGATGCCTTTATGGAAGCTGGCATGGAAGACATTCTTCCAACCTTGCGTACAGAGATGGCGCTAGCCTCAGAACGCGAAGAATTTGAACGCGCTGCTCGTATTAGAGACCAGATTGAATCATTCGAAAAGGCACAACGCTCCACTCAAGGGAATCTCTCGGATGAACTCGATGGTGATTTCATCGCCATCCATGAAGAAGGTTTGCACGCTGCTGGTTCCATTTTTACTCTCAAGCGAGGCTCTATCAAAGGATCGCGCTCATGGATTGTCGATCAAGAGCGGACACTTGAGGGAGATGACCAGTGGTCTTCGCTTCTCTTCTCAATTTATGGCGATAGCACTTTAGAAATTCCGTCCAACATCTATATCAACCAAGAACCAGCTGAGGCCAATTCTCTGGCGGAGTGGCTCTCATCAATCGCTGGACGTAAAGTCACTTTGAAGGTTCCGCAACGTGGGGAAAAGGTGGAGCTACTTCAAACAGTGGAACGAAATGCTCATTACGCACTCGTGCAATATATGAGTAAACGAGCAACCGATGCAGCTGTTTCAGGAAAGGCGCTCATCGAGTTAGAAGAAGCCCTTGAGCTACCACGCACGCCACTTCGCATTGAGTGCTATGACATTTCAAATATCTCTGGAACGTCAGTAGTTGCTTCTATGGTTGTCTTCGAAGACGGTTTAGCAAAGAAGAGCGAGTACCGCCGTTTCGCTATTGATACCGCAACGGCGACAGATGACACACGAGCGATGCACCAAGTTATTACTCGCCGCATGAAGAGGTTGCTCGCAGATCGGCAAGTCAATCATGGAGAGATTGCAGAGAGCGGTGGCAAGCTCTCTAAATTCGCATATCCGCCGCAGTTGATTGTGGTTGATGGTGGTGCGCCTCAAGTAGCGGCTGCCCAACGCGCGCTCGACGAACTAGGAATTACAGATGTCGCTCTCTGTGGTTTAGCTAAGCGTTTAGAAGAAGTGTGGTTACCTCACTCCGCAGATCCCCTAATTCTCCCGAGAACAAGTGAGGGTATGTATTTATTGCAGAGGCTACGTGATGAGGCACATCGTTTCGCAATTACATTCCACCGATCCAAGCGTTCAAAGGTAATGCTCGAATCACTTCTTGATGAGATTCCACAATTAGGGGAGATTCGTCGTAAGGCACTTCTCGAGCGATTTGGTTCTGTGACGGCTATTCGCAAGGCTTCACTCGTGGAGCTGGCAACTACTCCAGGAATCGGGGAAACAATCGCATCCATCATCTTTACTCATCTCGCCGCTCTGGCGGGAAGCAGTATTGATATGGAGACAGGCGAGATTTCCAGTACTTGACGCATGGTGCAGAATAGGGACATGACACAGGCAAACTCGACACATCGCGAACTCCTGATTCTGACTGGCATGTCTGGAGCCGGGCGTTCCACTGTTGCACACGCCCTCGAGGATCTCGGTTGGCATGTCGTTGATAACTTACCGCCAGCGCTGTTGCCTGAACTCTCCACCGAGATGGGTAAGAGTGATCAGTCTCTTGCAGTCGTGGTCGATGTTCGTGGTGGAAAATTCTTTGATGCCCTCAATAGCTCGCTTGAAAATCTCAAGAAGGCAAAAGTTTCTTATCGCCTACTCTTTCTCGATGCAACCGATCAAGCCTTGGTGCAGCGCTTCGAATCAACTCGTAGACCGCATCCATTGCAAGGCGGAGATCGCATTGTCGATGGAATTGTTAGAGAGCGCGAAAAGCTGGAGGAACTGCGTTCTAACGCAGATGTAGTAATTGATACTTCTAATCTCAATGTGCACCAACTCGAAAAACGAACAGCAGAGATTTTTGCCGAAGGCATGGTGCAGGCGCTTCGCATCAATGTTCTCTCTTTTGGTTACAAATATGGCATCCCAGTAGATGCAGATTTGCTCCTCGATTGTAGATTCATTCCTAATCCGCATTGGGTCCCTGAGCTCCGTCCGAAATCTGGCCTGGATGATGCCGTCTACAACCATGTGCTCGACAGTGAGGGTGTCCGTGATTTTGTTCATTCTTATGTTGCTGTTGTCGAGCAAATGATTCCTGGCTATCTTCGCGAAGGTAAGAAGTACGTCACGATTGCGATTGGATGTACAGGAGGAAAGCATCGTTCTGTATCAATCGCCCGCGAGATTTCTTTACAGCTCAACCGTAGCCACGATGGATATTCAGTCTCAGCACATGCAACACATAGAGATGTTGGGCGCGAATGAGCTCTGGCTTGAAAGTAGTCGCACTTGGTGGAGGTCATGGCTTAGCTGCCACACTCACAGCTCTTCGCTCAATCACCTCGCAGATTACTGCAGTCGTTACTGTCGCCGATAATGGTGGCTCTAGTGGTCGACTTCGAGATGAGTTCGCCATTATGCCGCCAGGAGATTTGCGAATGGCCCTTGCTGCGCTCTGCGCAGATGATGAGTGGGGACGCAATTGGGCAGAGATCATGCAGTATCGTTTTACAAGCGATGGTGAACTCAATGGCCATGCACTAGGAAATCTTTTGCTTGCGGCGTTATGGGATCGCGACCAGGACTCTGTTGCTGGACTTGATCAGGTAGGTGCGTTGCTTAAAGTTGTAGGACGCGTACTTCCCATGAGTTCCGAGCCACTCGATATCGAGGCAACATTTGATCTCGATGGCGAACTGATTGAAGCTCACGGACAAGTAGCCGTTGCAACGACTCCGGGCCGTTTACAAAGCCTGCGCCTGATACCGAGTGATCCTGCAACAAGGCCTGAGGTAATTCAGGCAATCATGGAGGCTGACTGGATAACGATGGGGCCAGGCTCTTGGTTCTCTAGCGTTCTTCCACATCTACTTGTTCCGACCCTTCGAGATGCGATCGTTGCATCTTCGGCAAAGAAGATTCTTATTCTCAATCTAGATTCATCAACAGGAGAACGCGATATTGGTGAGTTCGCTGGTTATTCACCGATGGAGCATTGCGAAATTCTTTCCAGCTATGCCCCAGGACTTCACTTCGATGTTGTTCTCACAGACTCTCAACTAGAGGATAAGGGTGAGCTAGCAGCCCATCTCTATGACCTTGAGAGCATTCATATTGAGAGAGATTTACGCGATGAAGAGATTGATATCCATCACGGTAGTGAGAAATTAGCCTCCGCTTTCGCTCACATAGCGCGAGAAATACTGGTTTGATATCCCCATGGCAATGACAGCAGCGGTAAAGGATGAGCTCAGTCGGCTCATTATCACTAAGCCATGTTGTCGTAAGGCCGAAGTGTCATCGCTCCTGCGCTTTGCCGGTGGGCTCCATATCGCATCCGGAAAAGTTGTTATTGAAGTCGAACTTGATACATCACAATCGGCTCGCCGTCTGAAAAAAGATATCGCCGATATTTATGGCCACGATTCCGATTTAGCAGTTCTCTCTTCAAGCGGTCTTCGCAAAGGATCTCGCTACATCGTTCGAGTCATCGAAGCTGGAGAATCTCTTGCTCGTCAGACTGGTCTCATTGACGCTCATGGTCGCCCTATTCGCGGACTTCCGCCCCAGGTCGTCGCAGCAAATGTCTGCGATGCAGAAGCTGCTTGGCGTGGAGCTTTTATGGCACATGGTTCTCTCACCGAACCAGGTCGCTCCTCATCGCTTGAAATCACATGTCCTGGACCAGAAGCCGCACTTGCACTTGTGGGAGCCGCGCGGCGATTGAATATTTCGGCAAAGGCGCGCGAAGTTCGTGGCATAGATCGCGTTGTTATCCGCGATGGCGATGCCATCGGTTCTCTGCTGACACGACTTGGCGCTCACGAGAGCGTTCTTGCATGGGAAGAGCGACGGATGCGACGGGAAGTCCGCGCCACCGCTAATCGCTTAGCAAATTTTGATGACGCAAATCTTCGTCGCTCTGCCAGGGCAGCGGTAGCGGCTGCTGCGCGAGTTCAACGCGCAATGGAAATTCTGGGAGCCCAAGTCCCGGAACACCTTAAAGAGGCAGGCGAGTTACGCATCGCGCATGGACAGGCTTCACTCGAAGAGCTCGGCTCGCTCGCCTCGCCTCCGATGACTAAAGATGCAATCGCTGGTCGTATCCGCCGTCTTCTCGCTATGGCTGACAAACGAGCTGCTGAGCTTGGAATTCCAGATACTGAGGCAGGTCTCTCGCCTGATCTCTTAGGGGAGTAAGGCCACTCTTCGCTCTTCTGCAAGTACGAGGCTGGTATCCTTACCCCAAGTCCCCAATGTTGTGGCGAAAGTTAGCCCACGGGCATCTACTTACATCAACTCTCAAATGAGGTTTCACAATGATTAATGTCGGAATCAACGGTTTTGGACGTATCGGTCGCAATTTCTTTCGCGCCGCTCTCACAAACCCAAATATCAATATTGTAGGAATTAACGACCTTACCGATAACGCAACGCTTGTACACCTTCTTAAGTACGACTCAATTCTCGGCCGCCTAGGCCTTGAGGTCTCATACACAGATGAGAGCATCACAGTTGCCGGCAAGACTATGAAGGTATTCGCTGAGCGCGATCCAGCAAACCTTCCATGGGCTTCTATCGGAGCAGATATTGTCATTGAGTCAACTGGCCACTTCACAAAGGCATCCGATGCCAAGAAGCACATCACAGCTGGCGCTAAGAAGGTAATTATCTCAGCACCTGCAACTGATGAAGATATAACAGTTGTAATGGGTGTTAACCATGAAAAATATGATCCAGCGAACCACCACGTTATCTCTAATGCATCATGTACAACGAACTGCCTTGCACCAATGGCTAAGGTTCTTGACGAAGAGTTCGGAATTGTTCGCGGCTTGATGACAACAATTCACGCATATACCAACGACCAGGTAATTCTCGATTTCCCTCATAAAGATCTCCGTCGTGCTCGCGCCGCAGCGACAAACATCATTCCAAGCTCTACAGGTGCAGCGAAGGCAATCTCATTGGTTCTGCCACAACTCAAGGGCAAGCTTGATGGCTTTGCAATGCGCGTTCCTGTTCCAACGGGATCTGCAACAGACCTCACAGTCGAGCTCGCTAAAGAGGCAACAGCTGAGCAGATCAATGCAGCGATGAAGAAGGCTGCCGATGGTCCACTTAAGGGATTCCTTTCTTACACAGAAGATCCAATCGTCTCTTCAGATATCGTGACAGATCCATCATCATGTATCTTCGATGCGGGCCTAACTAAGGCAATCGGAACAACAGTTAAGGTTGTTGGTTGGTATGACAACGAGTGGGGTTATTCAAACCGCCTTGTAGATCTCGTTGGCTTCGTAGGAAAGAGTCTTTAATTTCAATGACGACCTTGGCTGACCTCGATGTTGCAGGTAAGCGTGTATTTCTTCGTTGTGATCTCAATGTCCCATTGAAAGATGGCGTCATTACAGATGATGGCCGAATTCGCGCTTCATTGCCGACAATTAACGCACTCTTATCAAAGGGCGCTTCACTTGTTATCGCTGCACATTTAGGTCGACCAAAGGGCGAGCCCAAGCCAGAGCTTTCCTTAGCCCCTATTGCTACTCGTCTCGCAGAATTATTAGGTAAGCCAGTTCAATTCGCCGGAGCAGTCACGGGCGAAGATGTTCTTTCACGCGCTCAAGCTTTACAGTCAGGCGAAATTCTCCTCCTTGAAAATATTAGATTTAGCGCAGCAGAGACTTCCAAAGAAGAATCGGAACGCGCTCTCTTTGCAGCTGAGTTAGCCAGACTTGCCGATATTTATGTCGGCGATGGTTTTGGAGCGGTGCACCGTAAGCATGCATCTGTCTTTGATTTGCCGAAGCTTCTTCCTCATGCTGCCGGAACGCTGGTTGCTGCCGAGGTCGAGGTGTTAAAGAAGCTCACCACAGATCCTGCCCGTCCTTATGGAGTGGTGCTAGGCGGTGCAAAAGTTTCTGACAAGCTCGGAGTTATTTCGAATTTGTTAACAAAGGTTGATGTCATGGCAATCGGCGGCGGAATGGTCTTTACCTTTCTTGCAGCACAAGGAAAAGAGATTGGTAGCTCACTTGTTGAGAGCGAGATGCTTCAAACAGTTCGCGAACTTATTCAGGAAGCCGAAGATAAGGGTGTACGCCTTATTCTTCCTACAGATATTGTGGTTGCACCAGCATTTGCGGCTGATTCACCAGCATCGGTCGTATCATCAGATGCGATTCCAGCGGATCAAATGGGTCTAGATATTGGTCCCGATTCAGCTCTTGCATTCGCCGCTGCTATTAGAGAGTGCAAAACTCTCTTCTGGAACGGACCAATGGGCGTATTCGAATTTCCGGCATTCGCGCACGGAACCAAAGTGATAGCCCAGGCGCTGACTGAGGTTGATGGAATATCTGTTGTTGGTGGCGGAGATTCTGCTGCGGCTGTCAGAGCTCTAGGATTTACCGATAATCAGTTTGGATATATCTCAACTGGCGGGGGAGCATCACTTGAGTATCTCGAAGGCAAGGAACTTCCAGGCCTGAAAGCGCTCGGTCTCTGATATTAAAATCGCTGAAGTAAATAAGCAGGGGAATGGGAAGTAAAAATGCGTAAGCCACTCATGGCAGGTAATTGGAAGATGAATCTCAATCACCTGGAAGCGATTGCAGTTGCCCAGAAACTTGTCTACTCACTCAATGATGCTGATTACGAAGCAGTTGATGTGGCAATACTTCCTCCATTTACTGATATTCGATCAATTCAAACTATGGTCGATGGCGATCGTCTGCGTATTCAGTATGGCGCACAGGATCTCTCACCAGAATCTTCCGGTGCATTCACTGGCGATATTTCTGGCTCAATGCTGGCAAAACTTGGATGTACCTTTGTGGCAATCGGTCACTCTGAGCGTCGCGCCGTTCATCACGAAGATGATGCACTTATCAATCGCAAAATTAAAGCAGCACTTGCTAATGGACTTACTCCTATCTTTTGTGTAGGCGAAGAACTTCCTGTTCGCGAATCCGGAGCTCATGTCTCCCATGTCATTCGTCAGGTGCGCGCAGGTCTTGAGGGATTTACAAAGCCAGAGCTGAAGAAGATTGTCATTGCATACGAGCCAATCTGGGCAATTGGAACCGGAAAGACAGCTACTCCGGAAGATGCGCAAGAAGTCTGCGCCGCTATCCGGGAAGAGATTGAGCAGATTGGCTCCTCAGAGATCGCCTCAAATATGCGCATCCTTTATGGCGGTTCAGTGAAGTCGGCAAATGTTGTCGAAATCATGAAGCAGGCCGATGTCGATGGCGCTCTCATCGGTGGGGCAAGCCTTGACCCTGAAGAATTGGCTAAAATTGTAAAATTCCACGCTGTCACCGAGTAAGTCAACGGCAAATAATTCGCTATCCTTACCCATCTAACCGCAAGAGGAGCCACCCGTGGAATTAGCACTATCTATCAT
>WLPB01000070.1 GCA_009698975.1 Actinomycetota bacterium
AATGAGTTCGTTGAATACTTGTGTATAAGAGATTCAGAACTGAGAAAACGATAATTACACTACACACGTAGAAGTCCTGTTTGAGCTCTGAAGGACCCGGGTTCGATTCCCGGCACCTCCACCATGCATGTAACTATTTATTGCGCCGATTTCGGATAAATCTAATTTCTCGGATTATCGAATAAATATTGAGCTCGATGATTGCGATGCAGAAGAGGTGCAATCCAAATCCCTCAACGCTTAGGCCAGTGATCAAGGCAAGTACGATTCCTATCGTTGCAATTGCGCCGCCAACTATTTGGCGAGCGAGATTGAGTCCTTTGCGGGTGCTCGTAAAGTCTTGTACTTTTCTGGTGGTGAGAATAAATGCCACCGGCGCAGTGATGATGATGGCCGTTAGAATCACAATAACGAGGATAACTAAACTCTCCATCTGCTACCTCTCTGGTGTATCTCGAGTGTATCCCTGTAACTTACTGAACTAATGCGTATAAAAGCATATCCTTCTGAGTGCCGTCGCTCTTCGTAACACGTTGCGCGAGTAGCGCCTCTCTCTTGTAGCCAGCCCGTTCTAAAACCTTATGGGAGGCAAAGTTGTCATCATCGGCGAGCCCTTGCACTCTACGAAAAGCCATTACCTCCAGCGCTAGCTTGGAGATTATTTTGAGCGCTGAAGTACAGATACCTTTACCGCGATGATCGGCGCTCATCCAATAACCAACCTCTGCGCAATGATTAGCAATGCTCAGCGAGTGAAGCGCGATAGTGCCCGCTAATTCACCCTCGCTCTCGATGGCGAATGTGATTGATTGATGGTTGAGATAACCAAGTGCTGCCCCCCGCACAAACTCTTCTGCCATCTCACGATCATATGGATATGGAACGGGCGTAAAGCTCGAGATAAGTGGGTCTTGGCAAGCAGCAAAGACAGATTCAATATCGTCCTCGCGCAATGGGCGCAAAATCACCTGGCCATCGCTGAGAGTGGGTTGCTCGATTGGCCAATTAATCATGTGAGCGCCAGTTAGCCATGTGAGTACCTGTTAAATACCTGAGCGCCAGTTAGCCATGTGAGCTCCTAGCCAACGAATTCGCGATTACGGCGCTTGCGATTAACTGTGTGATTGCAGGTGAGATTGCTCGGAAGAGCGGCACATGTATCGCAGAGCAAAATTAATTGATGGCAGCTCTCGGAGTTGCAATTACGGAAGTGCTTTGTTGGGCCGCTACATTGAACACATTCGCCAATGACCTTTGTTTTATCTGAGAAATCGTGAACCATGCGATCATCAAAGATATGTAATGAACCTTCCCAAAGCGAATCATCGCCAAACTTTTCGCCATATTTAACGATGCCACCATCAATTTGGTAGACCTCTTTAAATCCGTGCTCAACCATTACCGCTGAGATAATTTCGCAGCGAACGCCACCGGTGCAGTAAGTAACGACTGGCTTATCTTTAATATCATCGTATTTGCCACTCTTAATCTCTTCGATAAAGTCATGAGAGGTTTGAACGTCCGGAACGATCGCATTTTTAAACTTACCGATTTTTGCTTCGTAGGCATTACGGCCATCAAAGAAAACTACTTCGTCTCCGCGCTCTCGCACCAGAGCATCCACCTGTGCTGGGCGAAGATGTGTGCCACCGTTAACGACGCCATTCTCATCAACCTTGATTACATCAGGATTACCAAAGCCGACTAGCTCTTTACGAACGCGAACCTGAAGGCGAGGAAAGTCGTTGCCAGTTCCGTCGGACCATTTAAATGCAATCTTTTTAAATCCCGGATATTGGCGAGTCATCTTCACATATTTCTTGACGGCCGCCATATCTCCGCCAACGGTTCCATTGATACCGTGGCTCGAAATAATAATGCGCCCCTTGAGACCAAGAGTTTCACAGAGTTGTTTCTGCCAGAGCTTGATCGCCTCAGGATCTTCCAAAGGCGTGAATCCGTAATAGAGGATTACCTTTGGGATAGAAGGCGCATGCTTGTTCACAGTCTCATTCTAAACCCGCTGCAAAGCGATCTTCACCAGAGAGCTTTGCCTTGGATTACCGACTTCTAGCAGCGCTTGATTACGTTGGATCGCCCACCACTCGAGCGGGCGAGAAGAACTCTTTTCCTGCAGGAGATTTCCAGAGGCATGATCCATCGCTGTAGCTCTCAATACTCCAGCCACCGTGCGTCTTCATTCTGTGGTGTCGCCTACAGAGCGCTCCAAGATTTTCCAGAGAGGTAGCACCACCACTTTCCCAACTTCGCGCATGATCTAAATCAGAGAGCAGTGCCGATCGCCTGCATCCCGGGAATCTACAAGTTCGGTCACGAGCAATTAAGAAATCTTTAAGGGCCTGCGGAGGTTCATAACTTTCGCGCCCGAAATCAAGAAGGTTTCCTGTAATTGGCTCGGTGATAAACCTCTTCCACTTTGCATCACTTGCGATTTCTCGAGCAACTGATGCGGGAATTGGTCCGTAGCCAGCGAGCTCACCTGGATTCTCTGCCAATCCCAACAAAGTTGGAAGATCAATTGTCACATTGACTGTGAGAGGGCGACGGTGAGGCGTAACTTCTTCGATTGTAGATGCGAGGAATCTTGATGCGATTTCTGCGAGTGCATCTGCGCGCTTCATATCCTTGTTTCGCAGATCGCGCTTTGCCGCACCAGCACCCGCACCAGCACCAGCACCTGCAGCAGCACCTGCACCCGCACCTGCACCTGTACCTACAGCACCAGCGCCCGCTACATGAGTACAAATTAAGTTGAGATCATTAAGCGGATTAGCCTTGCTGGTAGCGCGACAATCTGCGCACTCGCTTCCTTCGCGGAGAATAAAAGCTTCGATAGCGCTCATCACTACTTGCGCTTCATGTGCCGGCAGAAGTGCGACGATGGTGGACATTCCATCAAAGTCATTGAAGCAGCTGACCCGTCGCATTTCGCGGGCATCGGCAACGGTCTCTTCAAACTCTTGTGGAGTCGATGTCGCAATAACTTTTCGAACGAGCGAACCGACTTGTGATGGGGTGTGAAACTCTGAATAACTAATAGCTCGCTCTTCAAGGTTGAAAATTACTGATTCGGGAAGGCCCTTGTTAAGTGCCGATGCCGCCTCACGAGCGATTGCGGTTGCATGTGCTGTTGAGATTTCACCAGTTGCGAGAGCAGAGCAGGTATTGGGAAGAAAATTGGTCAATGCACGAGCGATATCAATCTTGTGCTGGGCAGATGCGGGGGAGAGGCGAAGCGCTGTAGAAACATCTTCGCGCTCTGCCTCATCAATTCCATAAATTGGGTCATCACTCTCGGATGCTGTACGACCTGCCACTGCGATGATTGCCCGCTGCATGAGCGCCTGCAGCCATGAAGTTTGTCGCTCGAGGGCCTCGAGATAATCGATGCGGGAGGCAAGGGGCAGATGTGCGGGATCGATTGCGGCGAGCTTTGCCAATACTGCTGCAGATGGAAGCGCGCGCAAAAGAGTGGCGACGGAGTCGATCTCCTCGATTACAACTTCCTGCAGTGCTTCTCTCATATCGGAGATACTGCTTTCACCCACTGACAAATTTCTAGCTTTCCCACAGAAATATTGTGTATAGAGATAAGCGTGTATTGAGCGTGAAGATTGATAAACAGTGTGTAAAGATTTCGGCGCAGAAGATTACAAGTTGTTAGTAGTTGAAAGTTCAATTACCCTATAACCACAGAGTTCAAGAAGTGGAGCGTGCAATGCCAGCAGTAACCGTTAGTGATATCACCGTACTTCCTCGCATCGCATCGGGTGCCGGTCTTCGCGCGCGCACAATCAAGAGCATTACCACTGCCCCACAAGGATTTGAGGGCGAAGGTTTTCCAGTTCGTCGTGCATTTGCCGGCGTTGATATGCAAGAACTCGATCCATTTATTCACTTAGATCAAATGGGTGAAGTCGAATACGCACCCGGTGAACCAAAGGGAACTCCATGGCATCCACACCGCGGTTTTGAAACTGTTACATACATTATTGATGGAATTTTTGATCACCAAGATTCAAATGGTGGCGGCGGAACAATTACCGATGGCGATACACAATGGATGACAGCAGGCGGTGGAATTCTTCATATCGAAACTCCACCGGAATCACTCGTAATGTCCGGCGGTCTCTTTCACGGATTCCAACTTTGGGTAAATCTTCCTGCAGCAAAAAAGTGGTCACCGCCTGCATACCAAGATGTACGAGCGAATGATGTTGCACTTTTAACAACGCAAGATGGCGGTGCACTTCTTCGTGTTATCGCTGGTGAAGTTGATGGTCATGCCGGACCTGGAACAACACAGACACCTATCACTTTGTTGCATGCAACTGTTGCGCCGGGTGCTGAACTTCGCCTTCCATGGCGCAAGGATTACAACGCGCTTGTCTACACAATGTCAGGTCACGGATTTGTCGGCGAAGAGTCTCGACCGGTATCAATGGGTCAGCTCACTGTCTTTGGTGATGGCGATTCAATTGTGATTCGTGCGGCGCAACAGCAAGAAAGTCGCTCACCAAACCTAGAACTCTTTATTCTCGGAGGTGCGCCAATCAAAGAGCCTGTCGCATGGATGGGGCCTTTTGTAATGAATACAAAGCGCGAAGTTCTGCAGGCATTTGAAGATTTCCAGAAAGGATTACTGGGCTCGATTCCTGCAATCTACAAGGAAGATGCGAAGAAGCCCGAGAATGGTTCGAAATTAAACCGCACAGATAAGTTAAGTGGCGATGTTCCAGCGCGTGAAATCCTTGATGTACATAACGCTCCTACAGATCTGCAAGAGAGTAATTAACTACCCTTTAGCTCACCTCGCGTTAAGTGATACAGCAACGCTTGTATTGTCGTCCGACGATGGAAAGCTTCGCGCCAAATAACAGACTTTGGTCCATCAATTACTGATGCGGCAACTTCTTCATCGCGGTGTGCCGGCAGGCAGTGCATAAAGATTGAATCTTCGGCAGTCATCGACATTAATCTTTCATCAATAGCAAACGGGCTCAACGCAGCAAACTTTTCGGCCCGCTCTGTCTCTGGATCGCCCATCGACATCCACACATCGGTATAAAGAACGCTTGCATCTTTAACGGCAGCATCAGGATCGTTGGTAACTTCAACTCGCCCGCCGCTCTTTGCTGCTAACTCTTGGGCACGCTTAACAATTGCGGCATCCGGTGCAAACTTTCCTGATGGAGTAGCAGCAACAACGTGTGCTCCCATGATTGCACCCATCAACAACCACGCATGTGACATGTTGTTGCCATCACCGAGATAAACAAACTTTCGACCAGAAATATCGCTGCCAAAGTTCTCGCGAATTGTGACCCAGTCGGCTAGTAATTGTGTTGGATGGTCATCATCGGTCAGCGCATTAATTACCGGAATCGAAGCATGTGCGCCAACTTCATCGACATCGCTCTGAGCAAAAGTGCGAATAATCAGCGCGTCACAGAATCCACTGATGATGCGAGCGGTATCTGCAATCGTTTCACCGCGTCCTAACTGCAAATCATCACCACGAAGGAAGATCGGAGTTCCACCAAGATGTGCGACCGCTGTCTCTGATGCCAATCGGGTACGCGTTGAAGGCTTAGTCATATAGATAGCAACGCTCTTGTTGCGAAGGGCTGTATCTGCACGCAAAGGGTTAGCAGCAAAGTCACTAGCAGTGGCGATCAGAAGCTCGATGTCCTCACGGGAAAGATGCTCGGTGCGTAATAAGTCCTTCATCTGGGAATTCTACCCAAGGAAGGTAAACTCCCGTGCATGGGAATAACCGTCGACGAGCGCACGCAAACTACCCCTGTTACGCAGGATTCTGACGGTGGCCACGATTTATTTGCCCATTACATCAAGAAAGAGAAGATCGTCGAGTCTGCGATGACCGGCAAGACCGTCAAAGCTCTCTGCGGAAAAAAATGGGTTCCCTCTCGCGACCCATCTAAGTTTCCAGTCTGCCCCACCTGCAAAGATATTTTTGACGGTTTGCGTCCCGGGCCAGAAGAGAACGATTAATTTCTTGTGAAACTTCCTCGTTCACTCTCTTCACCTCTCTCGATAGCAACAGCCTTAATACTTTTTATTGGTGTTTCAATTATCGGCGCGCCAGCGAAGGC
>WLPB01000071.1 GCA_009698975.1 Actinomycetota bacterium
CCTGGCTTAGGTGGGTTCTTTGGATCCCAACGAACAATTACCTGTGCGCCTTCATCAATTGAGTTAGCAAATTGAACGCCGGCATCTGCAGGCTTGCCGTATACGAATGCGTCAGAGCCAAGCTCTTCCACAACTTCTACTAATACATGGAAGCCACTTGCGGCAGGAGCCCAACCTTCTGGACGAATTCCCACAATGACAGAAGAGCCGGCAGATGCTGGGACATCGATATTGAGGTCGCCCATCTTTGCCTTACCGCCTGATACAGGAGCAAGAAGAAGGTTCATCGCAGGTGAGCCGATAAAGCCAGCAACAAATGCATTGGCAGGATTATCGTAGAGATTGCGAGGAGTATCAACTTGCTGCAATAGGCCATCCTTCATGACTGCTACACGATCGCCCATAGTCATAGCTTCAACCTGGTCGTGTGTTACATAAACAGTTGTAATTCCAAGACGACGTTGTAGCGCTGCAATCTGTGTACGAGTTGCAACGCGAAGCTTTGCATCGAGGTTAGAGAGAGGCTCATCCATAAGGAAGACCTGTGGTTCGCGAACAATTGCGCGACCCATTGCTACGCGCTGACGTTGTCCACCTGAAAGTGCTTTTGGTTTACGCTCGAGGTATGGCTCGAGGTCGAGTAGCTTTGCTGCTTCGCGTACACGCTTTTCGCGTTCAGCCTTATCGACTCCAGCAATCTTGAGTGCGAAGCCCATATTCTCGGCGACGGTCATGTGTGGGTACAAGGCGTATGACTGAAAGACCATCGCAATATCGCGATCTTTTGGAGCAACGTTTGTCACGTCGCGATCACCGATGAGGATACGTCCGCCGTCGATTTCTTCTAGGCCGGCCAACATACGAAGTGATGTGGACTTACCGCAACCTGAGGGGCCAACGAGTACGAGGAACTCACCATCTTGCACGGTGAGGTTGAGCTTATCTACTGCGGGAACTGTGGTGCCCGGGTAGATTCGTGAAGCGCCTTCGAATACAACTGATGCCATTTTTTCATCCTTATCCGGGCAGGTACGTGCCCGACGGTCCGTGGAGTAAGGCGTTGACCGATTAGCCAACGGGGTAAGAGTAGCCACGGCTACTCAGGAAGCCAAGTGGCTCGCTACACTTAAGCCACTATGGACCCCAACCCGGCTGGCTCAATTCTCGCCCCCATTGCCCTCGTTCTCTTCCTGATATTCCTCGGATCCCTCTTCGTAGCGGCCGAAATCGCACTGATATCCCTGCGCGAAAGCCAGGTCCGCCAAGTTGCCCTCCGAGGTCGTCGCGGAGCAAAGGTAGCCAAACTCCATTCGAACCCCAATCGTCTCCTTGCTGCAGTTCAGGTAGGAGTAACTCTTTCGGGCTTCCTCTCCGCAGCTCTCGGTGCCGAAAAACTTGGCCAATTTGTTATTCCATGGCTGCAAGATCGTGGACTGAGCAATAAGAGCGCAAACACGCTCTCACTCATTGGCCTGACCTTAATCATCGCCTACATCTCCCTCGTCTTTGGCGAACTTGCACCAAAGAAACTTGCCCTCTTCCGCTCCGAACCAATTGCAATGTGGTCGGCGGGATTTATTGATTTCATTGCAAATCTCTTTCGGCCAATTATTTGGTTGCTTTCAAAATCAACAGATTTAGTCGTGCGCGCATTTGGAATTGATCCCAAGGAAGAGCGCTCGCAGATGTCCGAAGAAGAGTTACTCGATCTTGTTGCAGGCCATGCTGCTCTCACAGATGAAGAGCGCGATATTGTGGAAGAAGTCTTTAATGCATCCGAACGTCAGGTACACGAAATCATGGTGCCGCGTACCGAAGTAGATTTCATCGATGGTTCACTTACTATTTCTAAAGCAATTGATTTAGCTGCTGAAAAATCACATTCGCGCTACCCAGTTGTACGCGGTTCATCAGATGAAGTTATTGGTTTTATCCATGTACGAGATCTCATTGATCCCAGCCTGGCTAATTCACAAGCAAAGATTCAAGAGCTCACTCGTTCTATCATGTACCTGCCTGGCACTAAAGGAATTTTGCCTGCACTTACTGAGATGCGTGCGCAGCGTCAGCACTTAGCAATTGTGCTCGATGAATATGGTGGCACTGACGGAATCATCACCCTTGAAGATCTCGTTGAGTGCCTGATTGGCGATATTCGCGATGAGTACGATGGCGATGAAGAGGACCTCTCTTCGGAGTCTCGAACAGGTGACTTTGAAGTCGACGGGTTAATCTCACTTGAAGAGCTGCAAGAGCACTCAGGAATCGATATTCCCGAAGGACCTTATGAAACTCTCAGTGGTTATGTCATGCATTTCTTAGGTCGAATTCCCACAGTAGGGGATATTCTCAATGTGAATGGAGTGAGAATCTCCGTACTTTCTATGGAAGGCAAGCGTGTGGGAAAGTTGCTTATCTCACGCACCATCTAGCTGTTCATGCGAGAATAACCTCATGAGTAAGAAGAGAGTGCTTTCAGGCATCCAGCCAACGAGTGACTCCTTCCACCTGGGTAATTACTTAGGCGCGGTAAAGCAGTGGGTCGAACTCCAGGATGGCCATGATGCTTTCTATTGCATTGTTGATCTCCATGCCCTCACAGTTGAGACTGATCCAGCGCTGCTTCGCAAGCGCACCTTGATGTCTGCTGCTCAACTATTGGCACTTGGAATCTCACCAGAGAAATCAACTCTCTTTGTTCAATCACAAGTTCCGCAACATAACCAACTAGGTTGGATTATGGAATGTATGACTGGTTTTGGCGAAGCAAGTCGCATGACTCAATTTAAAGACAAATCTTCAAAGTCCGGTGCGGATGCAGCTCGGGTAGCTCTCTTTACCTATCCCATGTTGATGGCGGCAGATATTTTGCTATATCAAACTGACCTTGTTCCAGTCGGTGAAGATCAGCGCCAACATATCGAACTCACTCGCGATATCGCAGCACGATTTAACACCCGTTACGGTCAAACATTCCAAATACCTGACGGGTTTATCCTTAAACAGGGTGCAAAGATTTACGATATTCAAGATCCAACGTCAAAGATGAGCAAGTCATCAGGTTCAGGTTCTGGCCTCATCGACATTCTCGATGCGCCAGAAGTAAATCTTAAGAAGATTAAGAGTGCAGTTACCGATGCTGGGCGAGAGATAAAATTCGACGCCATTGAAAAACCAGGAATCAGCAATCTTCTGACAATTCATTCTGCCCTCTCAGGAACTGCAATCTCTCAACTTGAGCTCGATTTTGAAGGCAAGGGCTACGGAGACTTTAAATCCGCTGTTGCAGAAGTTGTAGTCGAATACTTCCGGCCAATCCGCACTCGCACACTTGAGCTGCTAGAGGATGAAGGGCACTTGCTCAATATCCTCCATAGTGGATCCGAGAAGGCACGCGGCGTTGCACAGGGGAGCTTAGAAACTACATATAAGAATTTGGGGGTAGTCCGGTAATGAAAATTCGTTCAAAGGTTTTGATCGCCGTTCTTCTCCTCACGTCTCTGGCAGTAGCTCCGTCAAAGGCGGCGCCAGCTCTCAGCATCGGAATTGCCTACGACATTGGCGGACGCGGTGATCAATCATTTAATGATGCCGCAGCGGCTGGGCTTGTAAAAGCGCAGAAAGAGTTCACATTTACCGTGGAATCAGTAGTAACGGATGGTTCTAGCGTTGACCGCGAACGTCGAGTTCGCTCGTTGATTACAAAGAATTGCAATCCAATTATTGTTGTGGGCGCAGGCTATGCACCCACGCTTCGCCTACTGGCAATCGAATATCCGAACACTCAATTTGCGATTCTCAATGATGCAACAGTCGATGCCCTCAATGTGACATCGCTAGTCTTTGCAGACCTCCAAGGGGCATTCTTAGCAGGCTATAGCGCAGCGCTCGTGAGTAAGACCAATAAAGTAGCGATGATTGCCAGCCCAAGCCAGAGCGATCTCTACGAAAACGGATTCTCTATTGGAGTGGCCGCAGCGAAGAAATCAGTAACTTCAATCATTAAGTATGTTAATGGCTCAGAATCTCTTGCGACAAAGCAAGTGATGGCAGCAGGAGCAGATGTCATTTTTGTGAGTCGCTTAGGTTCTAGTTCAGATGCTTTTGATGCCATAGTGGCGCGCAATGTTGCAAAGCAGAAGCTAAAGAGCTTCAAAGCGGTTGGAATGATTTCCATCGAGCCAGACCAATACATCTCTGTGACTTCTGCAAATAAGAAGTATTTGTACGCTACCGTTGTGAAGCGAGTAGATAAAGCGATGTACGACGTAATTTCAAAGGCGCTCTCTGGCGAGCTACTACTTGATGTACTCGATCCCAAGGCTGGAATTTATGGATATCGCTACGGCATCACGGGTGGCGGAATCTCAATCACTACTTATTTGCCGGCGCTAACTGCATCCTCTAACGCAATCAATGCAGCGGCAGTTCAAGCACTAAAACTCACTAGCTAAGAAACTCTTTAAGAGGTCCACGAAGCTCATCTAATAATTTCTTTGCCTCATCAGCAGTTGATGTAATTACTTCGATATAACACTTCATCTTCGCTTCAGTACCGCTAGGTCGGACGATGATACGAATTCCTCCTGAGAGCCATAAGCGAAGCCCATCAGTAGGTGGCAGATTGCCAGTCGGCACTGCAAGATCATCGATTTTTTCGACTGTGCGCCCGGCAATCGTTGTTGGCGGATTCTTTCGAAGGCCTTCAAGGAGGCGGGTAATAGCGCTCATATCCGATACGCGAATTGAAATCTGCTCTGTTCCATGGAAGCCCTCACGCGCCCATACCTCGTCGAGGAGGTCGAGCAAGGTCAACCCGTCGCGCTTGAGATCGGTTGCAATCTGCGCCAAAAAGAGTGCAGCTGAGATTCCATCTTTATCATTGACAGTCTCTGAGTCAACGGCGTAACCAATCGCCTCCTCATAACCAAAGGCGAGGTCTTCTATCTTTGCTAGCCACTTAAAGCCAGTCAGGACTTCTTGAAAATCAATGCCGTAATGCGCCGCGATCTTCTTCAGTGCAGAAGATGAAACAATTGAGTTACCGAACGTTCCAGTGGGATGGGTTCGCGCAATCCATTCTCCAAAAATAACTCCAAGCTCATCACCACGAAGCATGCGCCATCCGACTTGAGGATCATTTACAGCTGCTGCGCATCTATCTGCATCAGGATCATTTGCAATCACAAGATCCGCTCCGAAGTCACGCGCTTTAGCAAGTGCTAAATCAATTGCGCCAGGTTCTTCGGGATTAGGAAATGCGACTGTAGGAAAATCTGGATCCGGCGTGCACTGCTCGTCAACAAGAATCAACGTGGCAAAGCCAGCATGGTTAAAAACTCTCTGTACTATCTCTGTTCCGACTCCATGCATTGCAGTGTAAACAATCTTGAGATCACCTGGACGAGGCGCGATTTTGACTGTACGAGAGATGTATTCAGAAATCTCTTCCTCACCCAGGACAGTCCATTTATTTCCACGTGGTTGGCTCGCCAGAGAGGTGATAGCAGCAATCTCTTGCGCAATGAATTGATCAGTTGGATTAACAATCTGCGACGATGCGTAGGCGATGCCATCTGCATCAGGACCGATGTAAACCTTATAGCCATTATCTTGCGGCGGGTTATGGCTGGCTGTCACCATGATTCCGATATCGGCGCTGAGAGCCGAAGTTGCATATGCAAGAACTGGAGTAGGAAGTGGACGGGGGAGGATATAAACATCCATTCCGGCACCACTTAAAATCTCAGCGCTTTCAAATGTGTAATCCTCTGAGCCATATCTAGCATCTCGACCAATAACTACCTTCGTCATTCCGCGCTTCTTCATATAGTTGGCAAGACCAGAAGCGGTACGCCCAACAACTGCGCGATTCATGCACGATGGACCTGCGCCAATTGGGCCTCGAAGTCCGGCAGTACCAAATTGTAGGAAGCCGTTAAAGAGAGGAGCCAGCGCCGCTTCATCACCGGCATCGAGCAGACGTTGTAAGTGAGAGGCAGTGATCGGATCGGGATCATCGGCAATCCACGTTTGAACCTCTGCTATCAGCGCTGCATTCATTACTACAGGTTACTAG
>WLPB01000072.1 GCA_009698975.1 Actinomycetota bacterium
CGGGCTATGTTGATGGACAGGCTCACGATATTTTCCTAAAGGAAGATGGCTGGAAGATTCGAGAGTACCAAGTACATGCTGCTGAAGGTTTTTGGCATGGCGGTTCAGGTGTTGTTGTCCTCCCTTGCGGCGCAGGAAAAACTATTGTTGGCGCTGCAGCTATGGCTCATGCAAAAGCAACCACTCTTATTCTTGTTACTAACACAATTGCCGCGCGCCAATGGCGTGATGAACTTCTTAAGCGCACCACTCTTACTGAAGATGAAATTGGTGAGTATTCAGGCTCAAAGAAAGAGATTCGCCCAGTAACTATCGCCACTTATCAAGTGATGACAAAGAAGAAGAATGGCGTTTACTCACATTTGGATCTCTTTGATAGCCATGACTGGGGATTAATTATTTATGACGAGGTGCACTTACTTCCTGCGCCGATTTTCCGTTTCACTGCAGATATTCAATCGCGCCGTCGCCTGGGCTTAACAGCAACTCTCGTTCGCGAAGATGGGATGGAGGGCGAGGTGTTCTCTCTCATTGGACCTAAGCGCTTTGACGTTCCCTGGAAAGAGATTGAAGCGCAAGGCTATATCGCGCCTGCTGAATGTATTGAGGTTCGCGTAAATCTGACAGAGGCTGAGCGAATTGCTTATGCAACTGCCGAACCTGAAGAGCGCTACCGTTATTGCGCAACCACAAGGACTAAGCGCGATGTTGTTCAAGAACTAGTTTCGCTCCACGCAAATGAACAAATTCTTGTCATCGGTCAGTATTTAGATCAGTTGGATGATTTAGGTGAGACGCTTGGTGTACCAGTAATTCAAGGGTCTACACCTCAGAAAGTTCGCGAAGAGTTATTCCAACAATTTCGTACCGGCGAGATAACTTGCCTAGTCGTTTCTAAGGTTGCAAACTTTTCAATCGACCTTCCTGAAGCAACGATTGCAATTCAAGTTTCAGGAGCCTTTGGTTCTCGCCAAGAGGAGGCACAGCGACTGGGTCGTATTCTTCGCCCTAAGGCTGATGGCCGCGGTGCTCGCTTTTACTCCGTTGTCTCACGCGACACTATTGATCAAGATTTCGCACAAAATCGTCAACGCTTCTTAGCTGAGCAGGGATACAGCTACACAATTATTGATGCCGACGATGTTTTTCAAGGGAAGATCTAAAGCGGTCTGGGTCGACTCTCCAATAGTCGTGATGCTCGCCATTAATATGAATGACAGGAATCTGCTCTCCATATAACTTCTCGAGATCGGTGTTTCCTGCTATATCGATTACTTCAATCTCGAATTTGAGCTCGCCTTGCAGTCCTTGCAGAATATTCAAAGCATCTTCACAGAGATGGCAGCCCGCTCGTGAGTAAATAGTGACCATCCAGTCATTCTCTCATCCTGTAACCTTGCTCTCTATGATGAGCTTAATGAAGCGCTTTGGTGGCTCACTCCTATCCTCAATTCTCTTACTCTCGCTTCTCTCTTCCGTACCCGCAAGCGCCTTATCTCCTTTCCTCCAGCGTGAGGCCACACAGTGGGTCAATGTTTATGCATCTCCCAATAGCGTAAATGTGCAATCGCCCCGCAACCCTGTTGCTAAGTTGGATGCAAAATCAAAATTTATTGTTAACTACAAGAACTTTCCTAAGTGGGCTGAACAAGATTTTCAGGCAGCTGTTGATATTTGGTCAGGCTACTTTGCTTCATCTGTACCAATAACCATCGATGCCTCGTGGGCCAGATCTTCATCAACGGAGATTCTTGGCAGCGCACGTCCCGGAGGCTTCTTTGCTGATTTCGAAAAAGCGCCGGATTCAAGCCTTTGGTATGCCTCTGCCCTTGCCAATGCAATTGCTGGTAAAGATTTGAATACCAACCAATCAGAGATAATCATTCAAGTTAATTCACTTGCTGAATGGAACACCTCTAACGATGGCCTTTCATATCCAAATAAATATGACCTTAAATCTGTCTTTATGCATGAGATGGGACATGGCCTCGGATTTTTATCAGCAGCTTCATACGATTCCTATTTAGGCTATGGCTACATTGATGAACCGACACCATTTGACGCGTATCTGCAGGTAGAAGATGGACGTCGATTGGCAGATCTGCCCTCGCCATCCCTTGAATTAGGTGAAGCCATGACCAGCACTCTCGTGTGGGGCGGTGCGCTTGGTGTTGCCGCAAATAACGGGGTAAAGCCGCTGATATATACGCCCGGTCGCTTTGATGAAGGTTCATCAGTGAGTCACTTAGATGAAGCTACTTTTGGAGAATCAACGCTTGATGCAATGATGACTCCAAGTTTGAGCGCAGGCGAAATATTCCGCGAACCAGGACCATTAATGCTGGCGATGATGGAAGATATGAGACGCAAGCCTCCTGCTGGAGTTGCCGTAGGCGTTCCGAGTGAAGTGCGTAATGCAAAAGCGCTCGTAGCCGATGGCGCAGCAATAATTACATTTGATCCTTCCGCAAATGCACGTACTGCTCAAATTTCTAGCTATTCGGTTCGCAATCTCCGCACTAATCAAGTTAAATCATCTAGTACCTCTCCCGTGATATTCACTGGCCTTAAGAATGGAAGCTCCTACCCATTTACTATCATCGCCTTAAACTCCAATGGATCTTCAACGCCGGTAGTCACAAACAATGTAACGCCACAGCCAAGTTGGAAGCGTACGAGCGCTGACGGCAAGAGCAGTGGCAAAGAAGTGGTCAGTACATCCTTCAACGGAAAGCCTCTTTTAGCTTATATCGATGAACTTTCAGGTGACCTCAAAATTGGTATGTGGAGCGGTCGCATTTGGGTTACAAAGACCGTTGATGGAGCTGGTGGGTCATCTGGAAAAACATCATCCCCCATAACCGGTGCGCTCTCAGTCTGCGTCAATGGAAGTGGAACGACCCAAGTGCTCCATATTTTTTACGCAGATGGTGTTGATAAAGATTTGCGCTACGCGAAATATGATGGAAAGAGTTTCTCTTACGACATAGTTGATGGTAATGGCACTGTCATCAATAACTATGAAGAACCAATTCGAATTCGAACTGCATCAGATGTCAGTGTATCGAGCGCCTGCGTTGCCTCTGCCGCGGGGATTCAAGTCTTTTACCGTGACGAGAGCCAGGGCATTTTGCTGGGAGCCGTAAAATCTAACCTTGCTAAGACATGGAATTACGAACTTGTCGATGGCGATCGAAAGACCGATGGGCGAACAACAGGTGACGTTGCATTCCACCTCGACGCAATCTTTGATGGCAAGACTAGTTATGTACTCTATGACTCAGTCCTGACTCTCAATCAGAAGAAGGAACGAACTTCTGGAGAGGTTCGTTTAGCCACTAGAACTTCGTTCTCTTCGCAGGGCTGGGTATATAAAACTCTCGAACCGTCCACTGCTTCTACTCCGACAAGTGGCTTTGATGTGGCACTTGGAAAGAGCGCTAATGGAATCACTGCCACCTGGATGAGTGCTTCATCTGGATCTCTTCCTTTGGCAGACACTGTCCGCTGGCAAGTGATTTCAAAGCCCTCATCGATATCTACTGCAACAACAGATGGGTTTGGAAAGCCAGGGGCTGCAATTTCTACCGATGGATCCATGATTGCTTTCAATTGTGAAAAACGACTATGCGCAATTGACATTACTAAGCCAACGCCAAAAGTATTCTTTGTCTCGGCAAACGACAACCCAGATGAAATTTCTTCCACCTGGGTTGTCGTTAATCGTGTGAAGTATCTCGTTGCTGGTCTTAACGGCCAGCTTTCGATGCTTCGCCCATAAAATCTAAGGGTTACTTCGCGTTACGGCGCTGAATACGTGTCTTCTTGAGAAGCTTCTTATGCTTCTTCTTAGCCATACGCTTACGACGCTTTTTGATAACGGAACCCATAAGTCACGCACTTCCTATTAGTAGTCGCCAGATTTAATCGATCTGGAATGTTTCGATGGCAAAGGCTACCGCGATACCAGGGTAAAAATCGAAACGGATCCATCTGCTGAAGAGGCCATCCCGAGAACGCCACGATCACGACTATATGCGAGGTTTAACGGGGTCACCAGGCCTGGCAGGCTTGTTGCTGCCTGCAATAAGCCTTTGCCATTAAATGTAAGAACAATGAGCCCTGCTTCGCTTGGTTTCCATCCGTTGACTCCAGCAATAGCGCTCTTTGAAGTGAATGCAAGGTAGGAGTAACCGCCTCCAGAAATTGAGATTGGTGCTCCTATACCTGCGTATCTGGATGTCCAACTCGGTGCAAAAGTAGATGTGAATTTTGTAATTGCGATTTCAGATTTTGCGCCGGTGAGGACATATCCACTTAAGAGATTAACGCTATCCGCTGAAGTCCATCCGCGAGATGCGCCATTTGCTGAGCTTCGAACAAGCGAAGTTATCGATCCGCTCTTTGAGACCTTCATTAAAATCCCATCGCGCTTGCCCATTAACTTCTTTCCAGCGAGAGTCTCAGAGCTAGAACCGTAAAGCGCGGTGGTTCCATCCTCGCTTCGAGCGAGAGAATTGATCTCAGTCTTCGCACTACCAAGAAATAACACTTTCCCGAAGAGTCCGCCAACTGTCGCTGTGATGAAAAAGGGCTTATTCTCAAGAATTCCGGTGATTGAAATCCCAGAATTTTTCACTGATATTCCAGTTGCCAACGGAACACTCTTTTGCGGGAGTAAATAGGTGGCAAGCAACTCACCTTTCTGAGAGACCTTCCAGAGCGCTAGTTGGTTCAAATCATTACGCAACGCAGGGCTCGGGTCCTCGGTAATGCCATCAGGGTTATCAATTCCTGCATTAGAGGTAGCGGTCTCCACCTGAGTTAATAGTGATGCAGAGCCAACCAACCAAATATTGCCAAGTGGATCTGTCGAAGCCGATGAGATAACTTCGTCGGCTCCAGAATCTATCTTTAATTGCCAACTTTGAGTATTTGTGAAATCGAATGAAGTTACGAGTATGTCAGCTGTTTCGCTCTCGACATTGTTGTAGTAGATGACGTTCTTGCCTAAAAGGAGATAGTTCTCCGCAGCAACTGGAGGTGTATAGATTGAGCCGAGTCCAGCGGTAACTGCTTTGGGCGCGGCAATTGATTGAGGAGCTATCCACAGTGCAACCAAGATAGATAAGAGCAGGGCTATGTAACGCTTCATATTACGAGAGCTCTTGTGAACGTTTCGCTGCTGCCCTCATCGCCTCTGCAACAATCTCCGTAATTCCAGCAGCATTAAATGACGCTAGCGCTGCAGCAGTTGTGCCGTTAGGGCTTGTCACTTTTTCGCGCAAAGTTGTTGGAGAGTCCCCCGATTGTTCGAGCATTGCCGCTGCTCCGACGATTGTTTGAACTGTCAGAGTATGAGCATCTTCCTTCGATAAACCAAGGGCAACCGCGCCATCGACCATCGCTTCTACAAAACGGAAGAAGTAAGCGGGCCCTGATCCACTTGTGGCAGTAACAGCGTCTTGAAGTGACTCAGGAACTTCAATTGCTTGGCCGGTCGCTGCGAGAAAGTTACTGACAAATGTTCGTAACTCACCGCTGACGCTCTCGCCAAAGGAATACCCCGATGCGCCAAGGCCGAGCAGCGCTGGTGTATTTGGCATTACTCGTACTACTGAAACTGATCCACCCAATACTGCGGCAATCGATGCAATTGTCTTGCCCGCAACAAAGGAGATAACCAAGGTGCCTGGAGCACAATGTGGCGCAAGCTCTTGAAGAGTAGCTGGTAGATCCTGAGGCTTGACGACAAGGAGGAGAATTTTTGAATTAGCTACAACATCAATTAACTCTTTATGAACAATTGAATAACGATTTACTAGCTCTTCAGCTCGATCGTTTCGCTTTTCAGCAAAGGCAATATCTGATGGATTTTCTCCGCTTCGAATGAGAGCTGCAATGAGCGCCTCGCCCATTACTCCTGCACCAATAACGCCAATGTGATTCGCCATGTCGTAAGAGTACGCGTACGCTCAGCTCCTATGTCAGAGGTTAAAGCAGGTTTCGC
>WLPB01000073.1 GCA_009698975.1 Actinomycetota bacterium
ATATCAATAGAGAAATGTACTTCTGAGCGATATTCGCCGCAGAGGTTCTCGCAGCTTCCAATAAGTCCTTCGCCAGCCAAGTTTGGGGTCAGTAACTGTGATACCTCACGAACATCAATTGAGCGAATCTGCTCAAGCTCCTTGATAACGGGTTTAATTCCAAGCCGCCCTTCATCTGTGAGCATTTCAGAAATTCGAGTCAATCGCGCACCCGCCAACATTAATTTGGATTGGATTCGATCATGAAGAAGTCGAGATGCCAGAGTTCTTATCTCTTCGTCCGCGTCAATTAATGATGAATATCTTAGCTGGAGCTCATTATTAATTACTGCAGCAGCATCTAACTTACTCTGAATGGATCGCTGTCGACTATGAGTGAACGCCACAAATAGGATTGCAAAAATAAATCTTATGACGAATTCTCCTAGGGGCGATCCAATTTCAAGGAAATTAGGAATGTTGAATCTAGGGATTAGATACTTTTGCGCTACGAATTGAGTAATCATTGAGATAATTACAGCGACGGCTAGCTCTAGGAAATATACTAAAAGACTCTTTTTACGAGATTTCCAAAAAGTCTCAGATAACTTTAGAGCTAGAAATAGTGGAATTGCGACCACTACTGCCACCGTAAGACCAGTAAGGAAGAAGCGTATACGTTCACCGCCATACGAATAATCATATGTAAAGGCTCTTAGCCGAGGCAGAGTAAACATGAGGATTATGAGAGAGATAAATGCTGCGCTGTAGTTATAGGGGCCGGCCCAATTCTTTAATCTTAAAAAAATCTCACGCATCAGGGTTTCTTCACCAATTGCAGGTACTTCAAAACCGCAAGGGTTTTGAGATCATCGCCATCTTGAGCCTCCGGAAGCAGAGTTGCATAGGCTCGCGATAATTCCTTACGAACATAAGAATAGGTCAAATCAAGACGAGCGCTAATCTCTTGAACGGAAATTCCCTGGGCCAGAAGAGAGATAATCGATCTTTGGCGTGAAGTGAGTTTGTAATAGGGGTCGAGGCTTGAGTCGCTTTCCTCCGAATTGCCTGGGAAAAACTCTTCCCAGTTGCCCTTACCGACCGCTGTCTCGCGCAAGATAATTCCGTATTCGGCCGAAGACATCTCACCACTTTTTTCAAAAAACGACCAGCCATTTCGCATTGCTGGAGGAACGCGATTGACCATCTTACGAACGTTGAATTGAGAGTAGATAACTATTCCGATGTACTCATTGATTTCTCGTAGCGCAATGCCTAGTTCAATTCCGTTGAGACCATCTGTATCAAGACCAAAATCTATCAATGCAACGTCGGCCTTCTTAACGGTTGCTCGATCCAGGGCTGAAATACCATCCGCATAGGTGCCAATTACTTCTAAGCCGGGGATATTTTCGAGAGACTCTTGCAAGAATTGACGTAATGCCGAGTCATTTTCAACGTAAATAACCCGAGTTGAGTTCATAACTAATGATGCCACAGGCAACTGCTTGCACACGGTAGTTGTGTCACAAGTGTTACCTAAAAAGACCATTTCTTTTGCGATATTCGGTTGACTGAATGAACTCTATTCGCGAGTTACGTTAGCACCGAGACCACGAAGATCTTCGGCAAAGTTTGGATAGCCGCGATCGACGTGAAAAGCACCATCTACAGTGGTTTCACCTTCTGCCACGAGTGCTGCAAGGACAAGGCCCGCGCCTGCACGAATATCAGAGGCCTCAACGGGCGCACCTGAGAGCTGATGGATTCCATCGATTGATGCGTGATGGCCGTCAACGGTGATTTGTGCGCCTAAACGAGCAAGTTCGTTGACAAACATAAAGCGTGATTCAAAGACATTTTCGGTAACGATTGCGTGTCCCTCTGCAATTGCATTCATTCCGATAATAAAGGGTAGAAGATCGGTGGCAAATCCTGGATAAGGAAGTGTGGCTACATCAACGGCGCGCGGGCGGTGATCCATCTTTACTCGAACGCCATCCGGTGTTGAAGTAATAATCGCACCAGCTGCTGTTAGCTTATCGAGCATGACCTCCATATGATCTGCAACAGCTCCATGGATTGTGATATCACCTTGAGTCATTACGGCAGCGAATGCCCAGGTGCCAGCAATAATTCGATCGGTAATTGTGCGATGTGAAGTTGGGTTGAGTTTTGCAACTCCAGTAATTGTGATAATAGGAGTGCCGATGCCGTCAATCTTCGCGCCCATAGAAACTAAGAAATTACAGAGGTCGACGATGTCGGGTTCGCGAGCTGCGTTATTAATTGTCGTAACTCCATGTGCCAATACGGCAGCAGTCATGAGGTTCTCTGTTGCACCAACGCTGGGAAAATCTAGATCAATCTCTGCTCCCTGTAACCCATTCGGGGCTTCGGCAATGACATAACCATGTTCGATATGTGCCTTTGCACCAAGAGATTCCAGTCCCTTAATATGAAAATCAAGACCTCGTGAACCAATAGCGTCGCCACCTGGTAGCGCAACTTCGGCAATTCCAATACGAGCAACGAGTGGACCGAGAACGTTGATTGAGGCACGCATCTTGCGTACGAGTTCGTAATCGGCGCGATGAGAAGGTGTGGATGGAACATCGATAGTGACTGTGCCATCGCCACCAGATTTATTCTTCAGCGCTACGGTGCAGCCGAGACGGGTAAGCAGATCGGCCATGATGTCTACATCCGCGATATCTGGGACGTTAGAGATTGTCGTCTTGCCCTCGGCTAGCAGAGAGGCTGCCATCAGCTTGAGGACCGAATTCTTAGCCCCTGTGACGGTGACCTCGCCTTTAAGGCGCCCACCACCGACGATGCGGAAGCGATCGAGCGGGGTTTGAAGGGTCATGGCGAGATTCTACTTTAAGAAGTGGCATTTTCTTCGTGGGCTAATAGGCTACGGACATGGTTAATCTGACTCGTATTTATACAAAAACTGGTGATGACGGAACTACTGCGCTCGGAGATATGAGCCGCACATCAAAGAATGATCCACGTCTTGAGGCCTATGCCACCGTGGATGAAGCAAACTCATCAATCGGAGTTGTGCTCTCTGTCGACGCACTTCCCGACAGTATTCGAATTCTCTTAGTGCGCATTCAAAATGACCTCTTCGATGTGGGTGCTGATCTTTGTACGCCCGTTATTGATAAGCCAGCTTTCGAACCGCTTCGAGTCCTCGAAAGTCAGATTACCTATCTCGAAGATTCAATTGATGCATATAACGCAGATTTAGCACCACTTCGTTCATTCGTTCTTCCTTCAGGTACAGCGGCGGCGGCTCATCTTCATGTTGCACGCACCGTAGTGCGTCGTGCAGAACGACGTACTTGGAGTGCGATTCATGCATTTGGTGGCGGAGTAAATCCACTCACAGCCCAGTACCTCAACCGACTTTCAGATTTACTCTTTGTATTGGCACGCGTTGCTAATAAAGAAATTGGCGATCAATTATGGGTTCCTGGAGCTAACCGCTAAATCAAGTAGCGAATTCTTAGGGAGTTACAGCACTCTCAACTTTTTCATATTTGACTGTTGGGACACTTGTATCTCGCTTATCGCGATGGCAAATAACCGAAGTGAATTTTGCTCTGCCTCCATTTGCAGCCGACTCTGGTGAAATCGAGATTATTGTCTTGATCTCCCGCGGAACAGTTACAGCATGAGCGGTTGTGAGGGTACCGAGCTTGATGCCATCTCCGCCAAAGATATTGGAGTTAGCCTCCCACCACATGCAACCTGTCGCTGAGGCAACTTGAATTGCCCCACAGATGGAATCGGTGCATTTCTTGATTTGTAGTGCGAGCGATCTTTGAGCAGAGATGATTCCTACGAGCTCTTTGCTTGTAGGAACCTTTGCATAGACATCGCCATTGACAATAAATCCCTTTGGCGGCCAGACCGGCTTTGGCGAAGGAGTAATTCGCACCTTCTTCTTTGTACTCTTTTTCGGCGCTTTCTTAGTAGCCGTCGGCTTAGGCGTTGGCTTAGCAGTTGGCGAAGCGCTGGGTACGCCAGAACTAGTTGGCGTTGCGGACTCGGTAGCGGCAATAGCCGGTTGAAGAGGTGCAACGAGTGAGATGAGAAGTGCCACCGTAACTATAGAAGGTCTCAATCGCGATCCCACCGGAAGGTTCTGATTGCCAGAATTGTGCCCACGATAAGCCATGCTCCAATAATGGCAAAAGTACGTCCAGTCTCCCAATTTCCGGCAACTTCACGCGCAGCAAATGACTCTGGCAGGAAGACAGAGCGCATTCCTTGGGTAAGCCACTTGAGTGGGAATATTGCTGCTACCTGTTGCATCCATTGTGGAAGGTCAGTAAAGATAAAGAAAACTCCGCTAAAGAACTGCAGAACAATGACAACAGGGGAGACGATCGCTGAAGCCCCACGTGCTGATTTAGGAACGCTTGAAAATGCAACGCCAAGAATTGTTGAGACGACTGAACCTAGCCCAAGGATTGCAAAGAAGAGTAGCCACTTAGAGCCCTGACGTGGAAGTTCGACGCCAAAGAATGCAACGCCAGCTGCCAACAGAAGTAGCACCTGCAGCACCATACTGAAAGTTACGAGAATCGCCTTGCCGATGAAGTAACTGACTGCAGGCATAGGTGTACCGCGAAGTCGCTTGAGCGCCCCAAGATCTCTTTCGATTGGAATGTATATAGCAATTTGTTGAAAACCGGTATTTATCAAAGCTGATGCAATCATGCCAGCGACAAAATATTGGCTGAAGGTAACGCCTGGTGCAATCTTTTCATTAAAGACGGAACCGAAAATCGCGAGAAGAATGAGCGGAAAGAGCAAGGTGAAGACTACCGATTCGCGCTGGCGAAAAAATTGCTTTATCTCTAACTTTCCGCGTTTAGCACCAATTGCGAGGGCTCCAGGTAATTGATTACTCATTTGGCAGCACCAATCATTGTGAGGTAGATATCTTCCAGTGAGGGACGACGAATTGTGAGTTCGGGAATCTCACCGCTAAACCTCTGAGCAAGGGATGCCACAAATTCTGTGGGAGTTGTAGAAGGACTTTGCTGGAGTGTGCCATTTTCGCGCCAGGAGATAATTGCTTCCGCATTTGCACGCCCACCCAAGAGAGCTGGAGTCGAGATTTCAACAATTTCACCGTGGTTCATCACCGCAACTCGATCTGCTAACTCTTCAGCCTCATCGAGATAGTGAGTAGTCAGAAGAATTGTTGTGCCCTCATCGCGTAGTTGCTTAATCAGTACCCAAAAAGCACGACGCGCCTCTGGATCAAAGCCAGTTGTAGGTTCATCAAGGAAGAGGAGCTCAGGATTTCCTACGATTCCAAGTGCAACATCTAAGCGCCGACGCTGCCCTCCGGATAACGAGCGAGCGCGATCATCAGCCTTATCGCCAAGGCCGACTAGCTCGATAACTTCGCGAGGGTCGCGAGGGTTGGAGTAGTAAGAAGCAAAGTGAGTGAGCGCCTCAAGTGCGCTTAGTTCTGCAGTGTCTTGGGTGCTCTGAAGAACGATGCCGATGCGATCACGCCATAAAAGTCCAGCGCGACCCTTGATTGATGGATCTGTATCGAGGACGGTGATGGAACCGCTATCAGCAGAGCGAAAGCCCTCGAGAATTTCGACAGTGGTCGTCTTGCCAGCCCCATTTGGTCCAAGGATTGCGAAAATTTCTCCGCGTTCGATAGTCAAGGAGAGATTACGGACTGCGGCGAAATCGCCATAGCTCTTATTGAGCCCTGAAATTTCAATGACGGGGTTCATATACCAAGGGTATCTCCTCGTCTAGGCATCTGAAAGCGGAGAAAAACTGTGAAATATAGGGGAAAATAGCGCTGTGAGCCCGCGTAAGAATTATCCGAAGAATCGTCGCCCTAAAGGCGAAGATAATGAAGTGCGCCCAATTCCATCCTCACAGAGTTTTATTGAAGATGAGAACGGTCTCTGGGTAGTTCGCAAACTCAC
>WLPB01000074.1 GCA_009698975.1 Actinomycetota bacterium
CTGAGTTGAGGTTAAGAGGGCTTGCAATAACAAACCCTGCAGATGTTGTAATCGCAGAAGTTGTGATTCCGACTGTCGCCACGCTGAGCTGAGCACTTGAAGCGCCAGTAGCGATTTGTAGAGGCGTTGCAGAGGTATCGCCATAAGCGTTAAGTGTCAGTGTGCGAGTTGCGCAACCTGTTCCACCATTGGTGAGTGTTGCACCAAGTGCACGGCTATCTAGATCAGAGAAGCTGATTGTTGAGAGCATGAAGACTGGGCTTACTCCGTTGACGAAGTTCACCTTTGGTGTCAATGTGATTGAGCTATCGCACGCTGCTGTTACTTGAACACCCTGACCGAATTCAAGTGTTGAACCTGAACCAAGTGAGATGTTAGCTGCGAGTGTTGAGCCAAGTACTGCTACCGCTGCAACTGTTGCAAGGCCGGCAAGTGACTTGAGATTGCTCTTCTTTGGTGCTTTGCGAGGCGCCGGAGCGTTCTCGAATTGTAGTATTTCCATTCCTTTTTCCCCATTCTAGTTAACGATCCACGGCTTGTGTGACACCTTCAAGTCATCGTGGTTCTGACTTTCAGGTAAAGACGCTCAATTTCTTGAGCGCCAATTCTTTTATGGCGTAGGTGTTGCCACCTGCGCGCTTGGATTGTCGATTGTTTCGACTGTTGTGCGGAAGACGCTCTGACCGTCAATATTGACAGTTGTTGCGGCTGGATCAATGAAGAAGGTGACATCTGCGCTATTTGCGTTCAGAACACTGCCGTCATAGATCGATGTTCCTGAAACCGAGAGGGCAGCACTTGCTAGAAGCGTTCCAGAGATTGGAGTGCCGGTTCCGGTGAGATAAGAAAGTAGAAGAGCGGTTGAATCACCGATATTTGATACCGGAACAATCGCTGGAATCGTTACTTGCAAAACTTTTGCCTCAGGGATTGGACCGATGCCGATTTCTTGTGAGGTTCCGTTGATCAGGCGGATGCGCAATTTTTTACCCGCGCAACTTTGTAGATCAAGATTAGAGACGGTTATAGCGCGCACGCGGAAATATCCGGCAGAAGGATCTGTTGCACTTGGATTGGCATGCCACTCTTCGCCCATTGCAATATAAATTTTGCTATCGCAGGCGATCGCTTGCTGTGAACCTTGACCGAATTCAAGTGCGCCATTACCGACAGTTACGCTCGCTGCAAATGTAGAAAGTAAAAATGGAATGAAACCCATAATGGCAACGCCGAAGACAATTTTAGATTTGTACTTCTTGCCGCCACCAAATCCGGAGTTAACGGGGCCGCTCAGCGGCGAATGCAACGTCACGCGGGGCTCCCTCCAGATCCCATGACCCTCCTAGATGAGGGGCAATCACCCTCAATCTTAGGGTGCACGCTCCCTAGAAGCAAAGAATTGAGGTGATGGGGTGAAGAGGTTTTCGTGAGCAAAAAGAGGGTTATTTGAGCTTTCCGCCACCTTTGACGGTCGATAAATCCAGACCCAAGGCGCGGATGGTGGTGATAACCCCAGATTGTGCCTTCGAACAGAACTCGCTCTTTACAGTAGGACTGGTCATAGCGACAAAACGGAATGTGAGCGAGCGCCCGGCTAGGCCTCCCCCAGTAGAACGGATGAAAAGTCCCCCTGCCGCGTTGAGGGCATTGATTACCTTATTGGTGGTTCCTGAAACGATAAGAAGTCCTGAATTATCGCCCGAGATCAGTAGCTCGCCCTCTGGAGAGTTATCGGGTGATCCCTTTGTTTTGAGGTCCAGGTTAGCGCCGGCAGATGAGATGCAGGCCATAGTAAATTCAACTTCAGGGTCCTGTGGCTCTACAAAGATTCGAGGCAAAAAGTAAGTTGTGGCTCGTGGGTCGATCGCACCAGATGCGGGAATTCGTAACGTGTACTTTGGCTGAATCTCCCATGGGACGCCTTCGCCATCGGCAGTTGCTGAATCAGAGCTTTCCGGTAGCGGCTGATCCGTTGAAATAGTAATCGCGGGTCGAGTGATGGCTGGTTCTGGCGTGAAGGTCGCAATTACAGTGGGGCTATCGGAGGCGGTGACGCTCTCTTGAATTACAACGCTGGTAGTTGTGCTGGCTGTTGGCTCTGGCTGAAGCATCGAGGGGCTCGATGAGAGCTCATCTGCCAAAGTTGGAGCGATGGTAGAGATGATGGCGGCGAAGAGTGTCATTGCTAGTAATCGTGCAAGGTACTTAACCGACTTTTTTTCAGAGTGGAAGTAGCTATCGAAGCGATATTTCAGCCTCTCGAAGAGCTCATCCAATGACATAGTTGTAAATATACCTTAGCTCTAGACTAGCTCGTAGTGCCCGGTACATAAATGAGGTTTAGCTCCTTCATAATCTTTGAGATTGCATCAAAGAGACTCTGGTCAGCCACCTTTGTCGCGTAATACATTCCGTACTCGATCGATTTACCTCTCGCGGGGGCTATTTCGTGGAGTTGATAGGCGTATTTCTTGAGAGATTCGGTATCACCCATAGCGACCGCATATTTTGCAAAGACGAGATTTGCCGAGACGCAACGGGGATTGCTCGCGAGCTCCTTTGAGGCGAGGTCAAGAACAACCTGGTTGCCCTGGTTATTGAGCATCAGCGCTTCGGCATCAAAGTACATAAAGCATGGCAAGACCGGTGATGGCGTGTAATCAATGACCGCCTGGTTATTCGAAGCGTACTTCTCGATATGGGTCATGTAATTCCATTGGCCCTGGATGAAGAGGAGTGATGCAACTACAAGTACCGATGAAGATGTCAGGGCGGCAACTCGAACGTTCAATGCGCGGGGCGAGATCTTCTTGCGATTACGGTAAACCTGGCCAACAAGGAATCCTCCTACCGCCCAGAAGAGATACTTATTGACCAAGATGATTGGACTCACGAATGAATTGGTCAGATAGGTAAAGATAAAGAGTGAAAATGCAAAGAGAATGCGACGATCAAAGATACGCCGATCCCACATAATTAAAATCGATCGAATCAAAAGCGTAAGTAAGAAGAGCAGTGCAAGGGTGCCAAAAATTCCGAGCGTTGCCAGAGTCTGCACGGATGCTGAGTGCGCGTCATTGCTGAGAATGTCTGGATAGTTTTTTAGATCACTCAGTGTTCGGTACTGCTCATAATAGTTTCCATATTGATCTGGACCTACGCCAAAGAATGGATGAGCGAAGAATTGCTTGATACCCGCAATCCAGAAATTTCCACGAATTTGGACCTGGATATCATTGCCAAGTACCGGCACCATATTGCCAAGAAAAGGCATCAGAAAAATAAATTCCGCCCAGATAACAACACCTGCGGTGGCCAGGAATGTTCGTGCATTGAGTGTCCATTGGAAACGATGAATTTTCTTGCGTACTAAATAAATTGCGACACCGAAAACAGTAAATGCAATATCAACATATGCCTGTAGCGGGCCAGCAAAGTAAATCGCAATAAAATTGAGAATAGCTGCTCCGCCGAGAAGAATTCGAAGTCTCTTAGAGCCATTTATTGCAAGCAAGAAGATCAGAGGAAAAGTAGTTCCGAGGTAAGCTGCGAAAAAATCGGTATTTCCCAGAGTGGATGAAACCCCTCCAGCACCTGGAAAAGTCAGCCACTCAAAGTGTTGGATGATTCCGATTAAGGCAACTACTTCAACCGTTGCAATATAGAGAAGAAGCAGTTTACGGAAAGCCTGAATCTTAAATTGGCTATGAAAAATTGCAACAATGACTAGTGCGGCAAGTGAGAGAAAACCGGCGAAGCGACCAGAATCTCCAAAGAGCGAACCAATTGGATTGCCGCTCAATGCAACTGAGATTAAGCCAAAGGCGGCGAGGGCGAAGAGACCGTAGTTAGCTTTCTTTGAGAAATTAAAGCGTGATGGATTAAGCGCAATAGCTATTGCAAAGAGCGAGGCAAGTAGAGCGAGGGTGAGAAACTGAAGTGGCGCTGTACGGTCAAAGACATGTTCAAAGTAATTATCTGGCACATGAAAGACCGCGGCACAGAAATAGCCAACTGCCGCTAGAAGAATTGAACGCTCCTTGAGGGATTTGCTCATTGAATTAATCTTCAAGTTGCTGGATTAGCTTGAATTCACCGCCGCCAAGCTGGCCCTGCTCGCGGTACATCTCGAGCTTGGCACGAGTATCGGCAATATCTAGATTACGCATTGTTAATTGGCCGATTCGATCAGTTGGGCCGAAGGCAGAATCCTCTGTTCGCTCCATTGAAAGTTTATCTGGGTGATAAGTCAGAGCGGGACCGGTGGTGTTAATAACTGAGTAATCATCACCGCGGCGAAGGCGAAGGGTAACTTCACCAGTGACAGCTGAAGCAACCCAGCGGGTGAGAGATTCACGCAACATCAAACTCTGTGGATCTAACCAACGACCTTCGTAGAGCAAGCGACCTAAGCGACGACCTTCAGCATGATAATTTGCGATTGTGTCTTCATTATGAATAGCGCTAATTAAACGTTCGTAAGCGATAAAGAGCAGTGCCATTCCGGGCGCTTCATAAATTCCACGGCTCTTCGCCTCAATAATTCTATTTTCAATTTGATCTGCCATGCCGAGGCCATGGCGTCCGCCAATAGCATTTGCCTCTTGCATGAGGGCAACGACATCTGAGAAATCCTTGCCATTAATCGCAACTGGGCGACCCTGAACAAATTGGATACGAACATCTTCAGATGGGATATTTACTGATGAGTCCCAGAACTTAACACCCATGATTGGTGAAACTATTTCAATAGATGCATCGAGCTGTTCAAGATTCTTTGCTTCGTGAGTTGCACCTAAAATATTGGCATCTGTTGAATATGCCTTTTCGGTGCTATCGCGGTATGGCAACCCATGCGATACCAACCACTCAGACATCTCTTTGCGCCCGCCTAGCTCGCGGACAAAATCGGCATCAAGCCACGGCTTATAGATTCGCAACTTTGGATTTGCAAGCAATCCGTAGCGATAGAAACGTTCAATATCATTTCCTTTATAGGTAGAACCATCTCCCCAAATTTCAACACCATCGTTCAACATCGCACGCACAAGAAGTGTTCCGGTCACTGCGCGACCTAGCGGCGTTGTATTGAAATACTGCTTGCCGCCACCGCGAATATGAAAAGCACCGCAGGCAATCGCGGCAAGGCCTTCTTCTACCAGCGGAGTCTTGCAATCCAAAAGGCGGGAAATTTCTGCGCCATATTCTTTTGCTCTTACTGGCACGCTCTCAATATCGCTCTCGTCGTACTGACCGAGATCTGCTGTGTAGGTGCAAGGAACTGCTCCCTTAGCGCGCATCCAGGCAACAGCTACTGAGGTATCGAGACCTCCAGAGAATGCAATGCCGACTTTTTCGCCAACGGGAAGGGATGCAAGGACCTTAGACATAGTCTCAGTCTAACGGTTCAATTTAGCGGCGAGAACGGGAGTTACTCCCCATTGCGCGAGCATTTCTTCGTACAGCCTGGCCTCTTCCCCATCAGATTTAGCACCCGTAAAGACTGCGCGGATCATTAAATTTCGAGGAGTGTGTGAGCCTGCGATAAATTCGATTGCATCTACTCGATATCCCTTTGATTTCATGAGCTGAATACGCAACCCATCTGTGATGAGGTCAGCTAATCGTTCGCGCATGATGCCGTGGCGAGTGATGAGAGACCACGGTTCGGGCGTGACTTTTAGCTGTGCCTGAATGTCATGGTGGCAACATGGAGCAAAGAGAGCGAGAGGTACACCGTTATTCACCGCCCATGCAATTGCA
>WLPB01000075.1 GCA_009698975.1 Actinomycetota bacterium
ACCATAAAGGCATTCGCCGGTGAGGCAATCCCGGCAGAGTTACCTCCTCACGTCAGCGCTCTCATTCCCCTTGGTGGCGCAATGGGAGCCTTAGATGATCTCGTTGCTCCATGGCTACCTGCGGAGCGCACCCTTATTCAAAAAACTGTCTCCGACGGAACACCTGTTATCGGAATATGTCTCGGTGCTCAGCTTCTCGGTGCGGCAATGGGAGGAACGGTCTCACGATTGGATTCCAATGAGATTGGAATTTACGAGATCTCGCAGGTTGCACTTGATGACATTATGAATGTTGGCGAGAGCACGCTCTCTACGCAGTGGCATGAAGATTATGTCTCCGTTCTACCGCAAGGGGCAACACTTCTAGCGAAGAGCGATACCTGCCCTACACAAATCTTTAAGGTTGCTGAATTGTGTTATGGGATTCAGTGCCACCCAGAGGCAGATGCCTCAATTGTTGAGCTATGGGAAGAGAAGCCAGATAACGCGTTTAAGAGTTTCGGATTGCAAAAAGTCTCAGATTCGATCAGAGCTGCCGAGCCAGAATTGGCTGCTTCATGGAAGCAGCTGATTCAAAACTGGGGCCGAGCAGTACTAAAAGCTAGCGCGGAGAAATAACTGCGGTACCTTTTTCGTGCCGTAAAAAGGTGAGTTTATGGTTTGGCATTGCGGCTGCAAAAGCTGCGGCCAATTTCTTCTCATCTTCCCGATCCGCATCATCTAAAACCACAGTTGCACGCTTGGATAAGAGCGGCAAGAGATGCTCGATTGCAGGATAGCGGGCATCTGGATTTATTGAGCTCGGAGGACCATCGATGACAAGCAGGTCTATGTTCTTTATTCCGATCAGCGCCTCAGGTGAATACCACTTGTAACCCGCAGGATATGTCAGAAGTTCATTGATTCGAATTTGAACTCCAGTTACTTTATGTTCTTTCAACATTTCTCTGGTCGCTTCGCCAAACTCAATAGAGTGATCGAGACTAATAATGCGCTTTGCTCCTGATTTTGCAGAGACAAGAGTCGAGACCCCGGAACCAAGTTCTACTACGAGCTTTGGCTTGCTCTTTCGAACGATAGAAGAGAGCGTTAACAGAAAATCCGGTGATGCTGCCCAACCACGGGATGGTGGAAGAGTTGCTGACAACTTGAGCGTCGGGAGTAATTGTTCGAGCGCTTCAACCTGGTGGTAGTGATGACCGAGTTCGCCCTTGATTGCAGCGCCTTGTCCCTTAATCTCCTTACTCATCTGCTTGGAAAGACTGTTGATTCTTATCGCCATTTTGCGCTGCATGGCAAGAATGTAGATCAGCAGTATCAGCGAAAGAACAAGTCCGGCAGCTTCGAGCGGGTTTCTCATATTGAAATCTTAAAGCGTAGAAGTGAAATAACGGAGTAGCTAGCCTCGATGAAAGCCAATTATTTGCTGAACGCTTTCAAGTTCTGATTCCACTCCTGGCACAATGGACCATGGCTTATGCAGAGAATCTGCCTCCCAACGAGGAATTACATGGAAATGGATATGAAAGACGCTCTGCCAGCCCGCACTCTTATTCATCTGAAAGATTGTGACTCCTTCAGGGGATAATTTCTGCGTCAAAATATCCGCCACTCGCTTCGCCCGCAGTGCTAAGCCCGCATAGAGCTCCTCCGGTATCGACTGAATATCTCGGTGATGTGTTTTTGGAATAACGAGCGAATGGCCTCTGTTCGCTGGAAAGATGTCGAGGAAAGAGAGAAACTCATCATCTTCATATATTTTACGAGCTGGGATGTCACCCGTGATGACTTTGCAGAAAAGGCAATCGTTCATACAATCAATTATCTCCCGTTCTTTCTGGATTCAACGAATAGCCGTGAGTTTTCAAAAATAATGTCCGCGTCATAGTCCAGAGTTGCGACGTGGTAGCTATTGAGGAGCTCAATTCGCTGCTTCTGTATTGAACCAGTACATTTCATGATAATTTCCGTATTCGAAACTGGAAGCGTGTGATCTTCTTTGCTATGAAAGAGCATCATCGGCACAGTTACATCATGCAATCTCTTTCTTGTATAGCTCAACATTTTTATGAGCTGGTAAGCACCGACCGCGGGCAGAACATCGTAACCATGTTCAGTTACGCCAGGCTTTTTGATGTCATCACCGACTGACTTTCGCTCTTTCTTAAATCGCGAGAGGAACCAGGCAACCTGCGGTGGTACAAATTTCACATGAGCCATCGGATTGACTAAGACAATTCCTGCTATTGACGAAGAGTGAGTGAGTGCCACATTTAAGGCGGTTGCTCCACCCATTGATAAACCAAAGATGAAGACTGTAAAACCTTGAGAATGCGCCCATTCGAGTTCCGCTTCTACCTTGGCAGGCCATTGCTGCCATTTCACACGATTGAGATCCATCCCTTTTGTGCCGTGCCCTGGAAGCAAGGGGACTGAAATAGTGAAACCACGTTCAAGAAAGAACTCGGCCCAAGGTCGCATTGAAATCGGTGACCCTGTGAATCCATGCAGGAAGATGATTGCAATATTTGCATTTTCGTCAGTGCCTATAGCCCGCCAATCCTGCATTGTTCCGGCAGGTGCATCGTGGACGCTCATACGAGTAAGAGTAGAGGCTGAGGCGTTGACCGGCAAAGATGTCATATCAAGGACTTATCCTTAAGCCATGGAAAACCAGGAGACTCTCTCAGAATCCTGGCAATCATCCATTCAGGAAATTGGTACTCCACTACACAGTACGACCTTTGTTGTTTTAGATCTCGAGACTAGCGGCGGTGCGCCACATCGTGGAGCCGGAATTACTGAAATCGGTGCAGTAAAGATTCGCAGCGGCGAGGTCATAGATACCTTCTCTACACTTGTAAATCCGGGACATCCCATACCGCCGTATATAACAACGCTGACCGGAATAGATGATGCGCTCGTTAATGATTGTCCACCTATTGAGCATGTAATTGAGGATCTTCTTGAATTCTTGGGTCCGATAGACAATGTCTTTGTGGCACAGAACGCACCATTTGATCTCTCATTTATCAAGGCGGCGCTATCACTCCATGGTTATCAGTGGCCTGCGTACCGGGTTCTCGATACCGCAATAATCGCACGACGAGCTCTCTCGAGAGATGAAGCACCCAACTGTAAATTAGCTACCTTGGCAGAAATCTTTGGCGCAGAAATCAAACCAAGTCATCGCGCACTCGAAGATGCGCAGGCAACAGTTGATGTGCTCCATGGTCTCTTTGAAAGACTGGCAGGATTTGATGTCTACACAGTTGAAGAAGCTTTAAGTTTTAGCGCTCCAAAGAAGAGTCAGCTAAAGAAATCTCAGTCGATAGAGCGGCCCAGCGCTGCAGCAGATCTGTAGCTTTCCCCGAATCTATTGCCTCAATTGCACGAGGCATGCTCTTCTCAATTCTCTCGTGTAGCGATAAATCTAGTTCGCCATCAAATGCTGCAATCGTCGCCGCAGTGTTAAGCAGGACTATGTCGCGATACGCGCCACGTTCACCAGCGAAAATCCGCTTAGTGATATCGGCATTCTCTTGACCGTCGCCACCTTTAACGGCAGATATCGGCGCCGCATCTAATCCAAAATCACGGGCGTCAATTCGATCACTTGATATTGAGTTCTTGCCGATACTCAGGACAGAGGTTGCGCCATCGAGAGTGATCTCATCGAGTCCATCGTCGCCTCTGAAAACGAAACCATCGCAACCTTTAGCAGCCATTACTTGAGCCATCACCAGATGAATTCGCTCGTCGGCAACTCCAATTGCTGCCGCTTGTGGTCTCGCCGGGTTTGCTAGCGGACCAAGGAAATTGAAAACTGTAGGTGTCCCGAGCGCTTTACGGGCCGGAGCTGCATTCTTCATTGCTGGGTGGAAGACGGGTGCAAAACAGAAACCGATACCGAGTTCGCGGACAGTTCGCTCAACACCTGCTGCGTCTAAATCGTATGCAATACCAAGGGCTCCATAGAAATCAGAAGCGCCAGATTTTGATGAGACTGCGCGAGATCCATGCTTAACGACTCGTGCACCTGCTGCGGCAGCAACTATCGCTGCGGTCGAGGAAATATTTATTGTATGAGCCCCATCTCCCCCAGTACCAACAGTGTCGACTGCTCGCTCTTTGATAGAGATTGGGGTTGCGTGACGATAAAGCTGCTCGACCAGAGCTGCTACTTCATCGGCGGAGGCGCCTTTTTTATGAAGGGCGAGTAGAAATGCTTTAATGGATTCAAGATCTGCTTCTTCTCGCAGAATCGAGTCAAGTACAGATTGAATTTCAGAGCTTTCCAGATCTAACCCTGACTCCATCCGTGCGATAAATTCGTTCCAGAGCAAGGTCATAGAAAGAACACTTACTTAGCGAACTACGACGCTTTTGGCGCGAATTAAATCCGCAACGGTATTGGCCAAAGTGAAGGGATCAACTGGGTGCATCACACTTGCCTCGGCTCGGGACCAAGCGGCAAGCCAAGCATCTTCTTTGCGAGCGACAATGAGGAGTACTGGCGGACAGTTGAAGACCTCATCTTTGAGCTGTCGGGCGACGCCCATGCCACCCTCGGGGGCTGCTTCGCCATCGAGAATAAAGAGATCGATGGGACGCTCAGAATCTGGCTTGATTCCATCGACATAGAGTCTGAGGGCATCTGCGGTCGCAAACTCGCGAATCTCATGTTCACCTAGCTCTGGAGATACCTTGCTGCCAAGTGCCGATTTTATCGCCGACCTGGTTGTGGAATCGTCTGAATAGAGAACGAAGTTGAGTTTACGTGCGGTTGCCATGGTGAAAGTGTAGTCCGCAGAGGTGAGCATTTTCACCTCAAAACCGGAGGAAAAAAGGTGCTTCTCGGCACCTTTAAATAGGCTTTCTTACCCAATGTCGGGAATAATCGCCCCATGAGCACTGCAGTCGATCATCACAAGATTACCCGTCCTAATCTCGTTGCCGTAGGGACGATTGTCTGGCTCTCATCTGAGCTGATGTTTTTCGCAGCGCTCTTCGCAATGTACTTCACAACACGCGCAGTACAAGGCCCAGAGGTGTGGGCTGAGGAGTCACATATCCTCAACATTCCTTTTGCTGTTCTCAATACGACGGTTCTTGTTCTCTCTTCTGTTACGTGTCAGTTCGGTGTTTTTGCCGCAGAGCGTTATCAAGCGCGTCGCACCGGATCACTTCTGAAAATATCTTCATGGGGTATGCGCGAGTGGTTCTCCTTGACGGTTTTAATGGGCGCATTCTTTATCTCTGGTCAGATTTATGAGTACGCCGCTCTTGTCTCAGAAGGGCTAACGCTCTCCTCATCTGCCTACGGTTCCGTCTTCTATTTGACTACAGGTTTCCACGGACTTCACGTCACCGGCGGGCTGATTGCATTCCTCATTGTTTTATTGCGAGTCGCTAAAGCTCGACGCTTCACACAGAGTCAGGCGACCACAGCGATTGTCGTTTCGTATTACTGGCACTTTGTGGATGTTGTTTGGATCGCCCTCTTCTCAGCTATTTATCTTATTAAGTAAGGAAGGAAATCAGTGAAGCGTTTATCGCGTCTACGTCGCCACCGTGCTGCCGGACCATTTCTCCTCGTGTTCGCATTGCTTGCCATCGGAACAACCTTCCAGGTAGCTAGCGCTGTTACGACCCCCGAGACAACAGCTGCTGATCGAAGCACTCTGATTGAAGAAGGAAGACAACTCTTCCTTAAGGGCTG